>CAJGBX010000056.1 GCA_904501685.1 Clostridiaceae bacterium | reverse complement strand
GTATTTTCTTATATTAGCACCTAAAATTTCATTTACCATTATGAACACTCCTTTCTTTGATTTTATTATATAACAATCAAGGAGTTCAATCTATACTAAATTTATTGAATCACTTGCAACGCAATATAGAAACATTTTTTGTCCCTATTGTAGCACAAGCATATCATAATTCGTTCTTTAATTCAATGCTTTGCGAAGCAAAGATACCTTTTCTCTTCACTTTTCACTCTTATCTTTTATCTGGAAACGACAATTTTAGAGAAGAGAGAAGAACGAAAAGAGAATAGTGAAAAGAACAAAAAGAAACGACAATCTTCTGTCGAAAATTGTCGTTTCTCTTTGGCGGAGTAGAAGAGATTTGAACTCTTGCGCCGGTTACCCGACCTATACCCTTAGCAGGGGTACCTCTTCACCAACTTGAGTACTACTCCAAATTGTTGAACTTAATTTTTTATATTTATTTTACTGCAAAGCAGATAAAATCTTAACTGGCGGAGAGGAAGGGATTCGAACCCTTGTGGGGTTGCCCCCAAACGGTTTTCAAGACCGCCTCGTTATGACCACTTCGATACCTCTCCGTATCACGTCGAAGTACCGGACCTTATAGTGCCTTCCTTCCTGACGCTTAAAGATTTTAACACAACCCAAGACAGTTGTCAACCCTTTTTTCGTTTTATTACAGGTAATTATTTTAATTTAAATTTCTGTATTACCTCAATCAATAAAGATGATAGGGTTACCGTGACAAGTGAAAACGCAATGTGCTTTATAGGAATATAGGTTAAAGACAGGGATAAAACCGTAAAATCGGTCAACATATATGCAAATGAAAGCTTACATTTGGTTACTTTCGAAATAGTCAAGGCCAGTGCATCGTCACCGCTGCTTGAACCGCCGTGACGGATTATAAGTCCCACGCCGAGGCCTACAAAACATGCACCTGAAACTGCCGCCAACGACGGTAAGCCGCTCAAATCGGGCAGCATAAAGGGCAGCAGCTCCCACAGCTTATAAAACAGAGAAATTGCGACAGTCGAAAATGCTGAAATGATAATAAATCCGCCGCCTAAAAACTTAAATGCCAACAAGTAGCATATTGCATCCAGAATCGGTGTGACAAAAGCAGGGGACAGACCGGTCCAATGCCCAATCAGAAGCATTAATCCAATAACTCCGCCCTCTGTAATGTCGGAACGGCTGTGTATATTATGTATACCAAAGGTAAAAATCGCCGAGCCGACGATTATAAAGATAATTCTTTTAAGCGTCAGCTCGGTCTTTATTTTGAAAAATAATTTAGAAAAATCCAACTGCATTTTGAAAATAATTAATCCTTAAGCTCTGAGGTGCAGTGAGGGCACTTAGTTGCCTTTATGGAAATTTCACTCTGGCAGAAGGGACATACCTTTGTGGTCGGCTCTTGCGGTACCTCTACAACGGCTTCCTTCTTCTTCAAAAACTCAAGCTTCTTCTGTGCGTTCATCATAATTTTCAAAACAACGAAAATTGAGAAGGCAATGATAAGGAAGTCAATAATCATTTGTAAAAAGTTACCGTATTTAAGTGCAATTTCGGCCTGCTCAATAACCTCTTTGCCGTCTGCACCGATTGTTGCAATCTTGTCCTGAAGAATCAATTTCATATCCGACAGCTGAACACTTCCGGTAGCAAGACCGACAAGCGGGTTGATGATATCTGCAACCAAAGAAGATACGATTTTACTGAAAGCACCGCCGACTACAACACCGACTGCCATATCAAGGATGTTACCCTTGCTTATGAACGCCTTAAAATCTGAGAAAAATTTTTTCATTTTTTCCACCTCTAAAAAAATTAAAATAGCAGCTTACCTATAACTGCATTAGAAACCAAAAATCCCCTTACCGTTAAACTCAAGCCGTTTTCGGTCAGCTTGATAAGGTTGGTGTTTTTAAAAGCTTCAGCTTTTTTAAAGAGCTTGTCTGCTTTGACGGCACCGTACCGAGAGGTAAGCTTTTGCCGGTCAATGCCGTCACTTAGCCTTAGCCTCAGCATTACATATTCCTCGAAATCGCCGCCGTCACCGTCATATGTGACAGAAGGACAGGAAAGGTACTGCTCGGTATTTCGGTCAAAGCTGAAACGTTTGCCGTTTAAATAGGAATACGCCGCAGGTCCAAGCCCCAAATACTCCTCACATAACCAGTATTTTGTGTTATGACGCGAAATAAAACCCGGTTTTGCAAAGTTGGAGATTTCATAATGAATATAACCGTTTTGCTTTAAATAGTCCGAAACAAATAGGTACATTTCGGCAGTTTCATCCTCATTTGGTAAATTGAGTAAGGATAAATCGGTTTTTCCGAACGGAGTGTTCGGCTCAATTTTTAAGATATAAGCCGAAATATGAGCAGGATCTAAAGAAAGCAGAAATTCGAGCGACTGCTTTAACGAACCAAGTGTCTGATGAGGAATTCCAAGCATCAAATCAAGTGAAATGTTATGTATTCCATTTTGCTTGGCATCCTTGACCGAACGTATAACATCCTCATTCCGGTGACGTCGCCCAAGGGCTTTTAACTCACCGTCAATTGCCGACTGAACACCCAAGGATAAACGGTTTACACCGGCGGCAGCCATTTGCTTGAAGTCCTCGGCCAAATGCTCTTTAGGGTTGCATTCCACCGTGATTTCGGCATCGGCAAGACCAAAGCCTTTTTTGGCCGCAGTGACCAAGCGTGCAATCCTTTCACCGCCTAACAGACTTGGTGTACCGCCACCGATATATAATGTATCGGCAGGACGGTTGAGTCGGTTTCCTGCTTCGGTTAAATGCTCACAAACAGTGTCGGTAAAACTGTCAAAAACACTGACGTCCGCTCTATTTGAATAAAAGTCACAGTAAGCGCATTTAGAAAAACAGAACGGAACGTGCAGATAAAGTCCTATAGGATTCAATTATTTAACGATAGTAGCCATACAGCTGCCGGGAATAGCGGCGGCGTTAGCCTCGTCGGTGTCAACATGCATAGCCAGAGCATATTTCGGGCTTACACGTACAACGGTATCACCGAAGATAAGGCTGCGGTCCTTAGTGTCAATCTTTACATTAACAATCTCTGCATCCTTAACGCCTAAGTTTTCTGCATCCTCGGGAGTCATATGTATATGACGCTTTGCAACCATAACGCCCTCTTTAAGCTCGACCTCACCGCAAGGACCGACAAGCTTGCATGCGCCTGAGCCGGCAACATCACCCGACTCGCGGATAGGAGCTGCAACACCGATAGCACGTGCATCGGTAGCCGAAAGCTCAACCTGGTCAGCAGGACGGCAGGGGCCTAGGATAGAAACACCGGCAAGCTCCTTTTTAGAGCCGACAACGGTAACTCTCTCCTCACAGGCAAACTGTCCGGGCTGAGAAAGGTCCTTTTTAGGGGTAAGCTCATAGCCTTTACCGAAAAGGGTCTCAAGTGTTTCCTTGGTTACGTGAACGTGACGTGCGGAAATTTCAACTAAAAATTCTTTAGACATAACTTTTTCTCCTTTAAAGAAAATATATTTTACAATTTATTTTAACATATTTTGATATTTTTTCAAGTATCTTTAAGGGTTTTATCGTGAAAAGTTTGGAAAAAATAACTCAAAATTGTAACTTTTATTGACTTTTGGCGTTTTGCTTGGTATAACTTAGTGTGAAAGGGAATGTGATTCAGTTAAGAGGTGCAAAATGAAAAAGCTGATGACTATTATTTATACTGCACTTTTAAGTGCGGCACTTTGTATTACCGCTCTGGTTGCCAATATAAACGGTAGCAGCCGTCTGGTAACGGGAACATTGATTGCAGTGTTTGTTATTGATGCAATACTGCTTTTCGAGTGTGTATATTTTACTGTAGTATACATTAAAAAGAAAAAAGCGGCAGGCTCCCGACGTAAGCTTAAATTCACACGTAAGGCGGTCATTGGAGTAGGCTATACTGCATTGTGCGTAACACTTTGCCTTGCTGTTATGTGTATGGCGTTTTTCCCTTCTGCAAAAACACCTGCTCCCAATAATACATTAAGCAATTCCTCGGTGGGTGATGCATCCTCAGGTGACACTTCAAGCAGTGATAAGCCGGTTGTTGAGGTACCCGACGGCTCTTTTAGTACCGTTGCAAATGTTGAGGAATCTGACCCTGAAAACTGGAAGGTCAAGTGGGAGATTATTAAGAATAAGGCAATCACCAAAACCTTTGAACGCGAGGACGAAATCAGCTTCGGCAACCCTAATAAAGCACCATATTTCTGCTTGCCGGGTGTTGCTACCTTTAGAGGGGATAACTACCGTACCGGCGCGGTTTTCGGTTCTGCTGATTTAACTGATAAAACATTAACTCAAATTTGGGAAAAGAAAACAAGCTCTTTGTCGCGTCAGGACGGCGGTGCCTGGACAGGCTCCGGTTGGACGGGTCAGCCGTTAATCGTTCAGTGGGACGAGGATACTAAGAAAATAATGAACCTTTATGAGGAAAAGAAGTCAAAAAAGGACTTGGTAGAGGTTATTTATGCCACTATGGACGGCCGTATTTACTTCTACGATTTGGATGACGGCTCGTACACCCGTGACCCACTTAATATGGGTATGGCATTTAAAGGGGCGGGTTCATTAGACCCACGCGGATATCCAATAATGTATGTAGGCTCGGGTGATAAAACAGTTGCCGGCAAGTATCCGCGGATGTTTATAATCAATCTTATCGATTGTACGACTATGTATGAGCGCGGTCATAGTGAGTCGTTTGCTCTCCGTCCTTGGCGTGCGTTTGACTCGTCCCCGTTGGTTCACGCTGAGTCTGATACGCTTATCTGGCCGGGTGAAAACGGTTTGCTTTATACAATCAAGCTTAACACTAAATACGATAAGACGGCAGGCACCTTGTCTATTGACCCTGATGAGCCGGTAATGGCAAGATATAAGACCTCGTTGGGTGGTACCTTGGGTTATGAGTCAAGTGCTGTGTTGGTTGAAAATTATGTTTATGTTGCCGACAATAGCGGTATGCTTTTCTGTGTCGATGTTAACACAATGCAATTAAAGTGGGCACAAAAAGTGCATGATGATATTAACGCAACACCGGTTTTCTCTTGGGAAAACGGAAAGGGGTATCTTTATACCGGCTGCTCGACCGAAACGCTAGGGGATAAGTGCTACATTATTAAACTTGAAGCCTCAACCGGCAAAAAGGTTTGGGAAAAGTGCTTTGAGGGTATTAATTATGATAAAATGGTATCGGGAGGTGTCTTAGGCTCACCGGTTTTAGGTAAATACGGTACTAATTTAGAAGGACTTATAATTTATCCTATAGCTAAAATTAACGGTTATTCCAAAGGCTTGCTTGTAGCACTTGATACCGAAACAGGCGAGGTGGTTTGGGAAGAAACGATGAGCCGCTACACTTGGAGCTCACCGGTTGCACTTTATGATGATAACGGTGACGGATACTTAATTGTTTGTGACAGTGGCGGTAATGTTAAGTTTATCAACGGTAAAACGGGCGAAACCTTAAATTCTATTAATTTGGGCAGTAATATCGAGGCTTCACCGGCGGTGTTTAACGATATGCTTGTTATCGGTACGAGAGGTCAAAAGGTTTACGGCATTAAAATAGGGTAAGATGTAAAATTATGTAAAATCGGGCGGCTGTCAAGCTGCCCGATTTTTAATAAAAATAATTCTTGACATTTTTAATGGTCACTGTTATAATATCATATGCTATTGAGCATTATTATGTAAATAGCTCCTTGCACTAAGCGAAACTTAGTGCCATAAGTCCAAAAGGAGGTGTAATGAAGAATGGTTACTAAAAATTATGAAGCAACTATGGTTTTCTCCGTTGTAAACGGTGAGGAGGCCACTACAGCTTTGGTAGAAAAGTTCAAGGCTTTGATTGCTGAAAACGGTACCGTTGAAAACGTTGACGATTGGGGTAAGCGCCGTTTGGCATATCCTATCAACGACGAAACCGAGGGATACTACGTTATTGTATCTTTCCAAAGCGCTCCGTCTTTCCCTGCAGAGCTTGACCGTGTTGCTAAGATTACCGACGGTGCTCTTAGAGTTATGGTCATTGCAAAAAATTAATGGGAGGAAACATTAAATGAATGTTGTCGTTTTAATCGGTAGATTGACCGATAATCCCGAGCTTCGTCACACTAATTCAAATATTGCTGTGACAAGATTTTCTATTGCAGTAGACCGTGCTTACCGTTCAGGAGAGGAAAGACAGACTGATTTTATCAACATTGTTGCTTGGCGTCAGACTGCTGAGTTCATTACCAGATACTTTAAAAAAGGTCAGCGCATCGGTATTGAAGGTTCGTTACGTATGAACCGCTACACCGATAAGGACGGTAATAACCGTACCTCCTACGAGGTTGTTGCTAACAACGTTCACTTCGTAGAAAATAAGCGCGACAGCGGTGATGCAAGCGGATATGCACCCCAAGAAACTCAGGCTGCTCCGCAGTCCTTCTCCAATAGCGATTCAGGTGATTTTGCCGAAATCGCATCGGATGACGATTTACCGTTCTAAGAAATGAATTTAAGCCTTAAATTGAAAGGCTTTCTACTATTATTAAAGGAGGTCGCCTTAAAATGGAAAAAAGCGAAAGACCTATGCACCGCAAGCCCAGAAAGAAGGTTTGCCACTTCTGTGTTGACCGTGCAGAGTTCATTGATTATAAGGATGTTGCAAAGCTCCGTAAGTTTATCTCCGAGCGTGCAAAGATTCTTCCTCGTCGTGTGAGTGGCACCTGTGCTGCTCATCAGCGTGAGCTTACTACTGCTATTAAGCGTGCACGTTATGTTGCATTGCTTCCTTACGTAGCAGACTAATGCTAAAACCAAACCGACCTCATCCTTTTCAAGGATGAGGTCGGTTTTTTTGTGTTATTTTAAAGCTTTTTTAGCTTTAATCAGCCTTATATCACTGCCGAAGCAGGGACAGATAGAGTAGCTGCCGATAATTCGGGATGCAACTCGCTCGCCGTAGGTGTCGCTGATTTGCTTAATGTCAAGATTGGTGCTGATAACAGTAGAAAGTCCTTTCATCATTCGAGTGTTAATAATGTTGTAAACACACGATACACTTAGCTGGGTAGAAAACTCGGCGCCTAAATCGTCCAAAATCAGTAAATCGCAGGAATTAAGACTGTCAATTTTATCGGTAGAACCGCTTCGGTCAAAGGTTTCACGGTTAACCTCGTTTATAAGGTTTTGTGCCGAACCGTAGATTACACTGTGCCCCTTGGCTAAAATTTCATTGACAATGCTTAAGGAAAGATGAGTTTTACCTAAACCGCTATGTCCTGTAAACAATATGTTTTGACCGTTAGGGAAGCTTTCGCAAAAGCTTCGGCAGGCTTTTAAAACGGCAGTCATTTGACGTTTCGGAGAAACACCGTGCTCATTTTTTTCTTCACTGTAAAACGATAACGCAAAATTATCGAAGGTACAGCTTGACAGCGGCATATCACCTGAAAGTCTTGAATATTGCAGTTTTGAAGCCAATGCTTTAACACATTCGCAAAGCTTGCCGTTACAGTAGCCGGTGTCGTGACAGCTTTCACAGGTTGCTGCGGGAGCCTTTGGCATATGTGTTTTGGCTAAAATTTCATTTTTATGGTTGTTTAATTCAGTGACCTCCTGACGAAGAGACTCGGCAGTCTTGGTGTCACCCGAAAATATAACCAGTGCCAGCTTTGAGTTTTTGATTTTCAGCTGAGCATCGATTTCCGATAATTCAGGGTAGCGCTGATAAATTTCATCACATACCTGCTGAAAGGTTTTTTCGGCATTCTTACGGCGTGCCGATACTTCATTTAAAGCCTCAAGCAGTATTTCGTTTGAAAAAGCCATTTATGCTCAGTCCTCCTCGTTTTGAGAGATAAGTCCGCTTATAAAGTCGGAATAATCACCTACGTTGTCATTTTTCTTGCCGGTAGAAGCGGTTTTCTTAGCGTTTAATTTCAAAATATCATCAGCTGTTTTTACACCGGCCTTATGCCATTCGGAAATTATCTTTTTTATGTAAGGCATTTTAAATTCAGAAATTGTATCAATGCAGGTATCATAGGCCGCTCTGATTATATCTTCACCGTAGCCCCATTCGGTAACCCAAAGGTCTGCGGTTTCAAGCTCAAGCTTGGTAGGTTGACGCTTAGACAAGCCCATTGCGGTTTCAACTACGTGCCAAGATGAATTTCGCCGACGCATATCAACCAAACGTTGCTCGGCTGCTTGAATATCCTGTATACCGTCGTTAACCCATTCAACGGCGGTTCGTTCTATAAATCCGATATTAGAACGACCCTCGGTTACAGCAAAGCCGACAATCATCAGTATAAGTGAGGCCGGAAGACCCAAATCATCGTGCAGCCAAACTAAGGTAGAGGCTTCGCTTTGACGTAAAATGTGTCCGAGCTTTTGCTCGGATTCACGTAAAATAAAGGC
>CAJGBX010000055.1 GCA_904501685.1 Clostridiaceae bacterium | reverse complement strand
CTGAGCACTCAGCCTCAATAAACACCCTTTCGGCAAACCGACGGTTTTTATAATCACTGCCGACCTTTTCAAGATTGACCGATGCAGATAAAATATCACCCTCTTCAGCCTTTGCCGCCGAGTCCTCACTGCTGATGAACAGATAAAATCTTACCTTAGCCAAAATAACTTTGTCAAAACCGTTTTGACCGTCGGTTTCAACCAAAACACGCACTCCCGAAGAATAATTCTCAGGCTCCTCAACAACACGGCATTTAACGGTATAGGTCTTGCCGTCAAGTGCCTCAATGCGGTCAACCGTCAAAAAATTAAATATGTATAAATAAAGACAAAAGGCGGCACCGACAAGCAGTACCGCCGAAGATTTGAATGTAACGCCCTTCCGTCGGCCGGCCAACAGACACGCCGCAGAGCCAAGACACAAAAATGAGCCTAAAATAAATACAGACGATAAGCCGAAAATGCACAAAAAAGCTGACGCCGTGACAAACAGAGCCGCACACACGAGTGCCGTTCTATTCATATCTGCTTCCTCCGAAAATTACCGAAAATTATTTTTCCGTATCGTCTATTTCAACGAGGTCGGTTTCCTCATTATCCTCCTCATCATCCCGCCTTTTGGCACTTCTTGATACCCAGACGGTAGAAAACAAATCGGTAGCACCGCTATACACCAAGCCTGCGCCGATTAAAACGGTAATCACCTTGGCGGTTTCAAGTGCACAAATAACCATAATGATGCCGAAAATAATATTTATCGCCGAAAGCGTAAGCAAGGATTTCCAGCCATCAAGCTTTAATCTCACAAGGTCAAGTGCATTTTGCAGCTTTTTAACACCGCTGACGATAATATATGCGCCCAAAACCACAGGGATAAGGCTTATAATAACGTCACGCTTGGCCAAAAGAATTATGCCCACAACCAAAGCAACAACGCCGAAAACCAAATCATTACGGTAAAAATCAGTCTTAATATCCTTTTTGAAGTAATTATAAAACTCTACCACAGAAATCAAGAACATAGCGGCCGCAATAACATAAGCAATCATTTCATTAACAGCCTTTGGGAAGAAAATAAGCACTGCACCCAAGGCTATACAAATAACCGCAGACGCAATCATATCCCACCTGATTTTCTTTAAATCTCCCATTACTTTCACTCCATTGCTTTTATTATTTTCTCTATTTTACCAATTTATAAACTCATTGTCAATCATTGGCAATAATTTGACAATTGACTTATATTCCGTTTTTACAATAAGCTTTGCAGTGCAATTATTTTTTCCTTTGTCGGCTCCGGGATATAATCAAATTTAAATTTTAACCCCATATTATCATACTTTTGCTGACAGATTTTTCTGAACGGCAGAAGCTCTGTTTTTTTGACATTTTTATGTGAATCGGCAATTCTTTTGAGCCTTAAAATATTTTCCTCGTTATCGTTTAAGGTCGGTATAATAACCTGCCGTATCCAAACGGGAATTCCCATTTCTTCGGTCAAATCAAGAAACTCTAAAGCATTTTTAAGCTCACACCCGACATGCTCACGGTAAAGTGCTTCGTCAGTGTATTTAATATCCAATAAAACAAGGTCGGTAACCGAAAGCAGCTCTTTAACCTCGTCATTAATAACACAACCCGAGGTGTCAAGGCAGGTGTTTATTCCGTTTTCGTGTGCGAGAGTAAAAACCTCTTTAGCAAAGCCTGCCTGCATCAGCGGCTCACCGCCCGAAAGGGTAATTCCTCCCGTTTCGCCGAAATATTCCCGAAAACGCACACACTTATTTATAAGCTCCTCGGGTGTATATTGGTCACCCTTTGAAAAATCCCAGGTATCAGGGTTGTGACAGCAACCGCATCTTAAGGGACAGCCTTGTAAAAATGCCACAAATCGGACCCCCGGCCCGTCAACCGTGCCGAGGGACTGAATTGAATGTATCTTGCCTATCATAAAGCACTGTGGAAGGTACGGCTGATAACCTCACGCTGCTGCTCACGGCTGAGCTTGTGGAAGTTAACTGCATAACCCGAAACGCGGATTGTAAGGTTGGGGAATGACTCGGGATCGTCGTAAGCCTTCTGAAGAGTCTCACGGTTAAGCACGTTAACATTAATATGATGTGCTTTTTTCATAAAATATCCGTCTAAAACCGAAACTAAATTATCTATACGCTCGGCATCATTCTTACCCAACGCCTCAGGAGTAATCGAGAAGGTGTTGGAAATACCGTCACGGCAGTCGTCATAGCTGAGCTTTGCAACCGAGTTAAGCGAAGCCAAGGCACCGTTTGACTCACGGTTGTGCATCGGGTTAGCGCCCGGTGCAAAGGGAGCGCCGGCCTTACGTCCGTCAGGCGTTGCACCTGTATTCTTACCGTACATAACGTTTGAGGTAATGGTTAAAACAGAAAGCGTATGAATTGAATCGCGGTAGGTTGGAGTCTTTCTCAATTCGGTAATAACCTTATGTGTCATTTCCTTAGCAATCAGGTCAACACGGTCATCATCATTGCCGTATTTCGGGAAATTGCCAACCGTTTCAAAATCAACCACAAAGCCCTTTTCATCAATAATCGGCTTAACATCGGCATATTTTATAGCACTTAATGAGTCGGCTACAACCGAAAGACCTGCAATACCGAAGGCCATTAAGCGCTCAACATCGGTATCGTGAAGTGCCATTTGAATTTTCTCATATGCATACTTGTCATGCATATAGTGGATAATGTTCATTGTATTTACATACAGCTTGGACAACCATTCAATATAAATGTTATAACGCTCCATAACGGTATCGTAATCGAGCTTGTCACCGGTCAATACCGGCATTTGAGGACCGATATTGATACCGCTTGTGGTATCGTAACCACCGTTAATGGCAATAAGCAAAAGCTTTGCCAAATTACATCTGGCACCGAAGAACTGCATCTGCTTGCCGACACGCATAGCCGAAACACAGCAGGCAATCGCATAATCGTCACCGTAAATCGGACGCATAACGTCATCATTTTCATACTGAATAGAGTCGGTATCGCAGGAAACCTTAGCGCAAAACTCCTTAAAGTGGTGAGGCAAGTCCTTAGACCAAAGAATAGTCAGGTTCGGCTCAGGAGAAGAGCCCAAGGTATAAAGAGTGTTAAGCACGCGGAAGCTTGACTTAGTAACCAAGGTTCTTCCGTCCTCACCCATACCGCCGACTGCCTCGGTAATCCACATCGGGTCACCGCCGAAAAGCTCGTTATACTCGGGTGTTCTTAAATGACGAGCCATACGGAGCTTCATAACAAAGTCGTCCATAATTTCCTGTGCACCTGCCTCGGTCAAGCAACCGTTGGCAATATCACGTTCAAAGTATATATCAAAGAAGGTGCTGACTCTTCCCAGGGACATAGCGGCACCGTTTTGCTCCTTGATTGCGGCAAGATATGCAAAATAGGTCCACTGAACTGCCTCATGTGCATTAGCTGCCGGCTCACTAATATCATAGCCGTACATTTTGGCCATTTCCTTTAGCTTATTGAGGAAGTCAATCTGTTTAAAAAGCTCCTCATCAAGACGAATGGTAACAGCGGTAAACGGCTTTCCTTTGAGTTCCTGCTTGTCCTTTTTCTTTTCCTCAATAAGACGGTCAACACCGTAAAGTGCAACACGGCGGTAGTCACCGATAATACGGCCGCGGCCGTATGCATCAGGCAAGCCGGTAATAACGTGGCACTTACGTGCCAAACGCATTTCATCGGTATAAGCTCTGAAAACGCCGTCATTATGAGTTGTTCTGTATTTAAACTCCTGCTCAACGGTATCACTTAATTTGTAGCCGTAAGCCTCACAGGCCTGACGTACCATACGCATACCGCCAAACGGGTTGACGCCTCGCTTTAAGGGACGGTTGGTCTGAAGACCTACAATAATTTCGTTTTCCTTATCAATATAACCAGGTGAATAGCTGGTCAACGAAGAAACCGTAGCAGTATCAATATCTAAAACACCGCCCTGCTGACGTTCAAG
Source organism: Clostridiaceae bacterium (assembly GCA_904501685.1). Lineage (GTDB taxonomy): Bacteria > Bacillota > Clostridia > Oscillospirales > Acutalibacteraceae > UMGS172. Next base: position 4,626 of record CAJGBX010000055.1, on the reverse strand, counting down.
CTTAAAAAGGTCGTTAACCTTTTTCATCATAATATCAGTACGCTCGGTAGCGCCTGCCAAAAACGAGCTGTCGCCGGTATATTCCTTATAGTTCGACTGAATGAAATCACGAACATTAATTTCATTCTGCCACAGGCCCGCTTTAAATCCATTCCAATTCTTGTGTTCCATATTTCATCCTCCCAAAATATAATAAAAGGGCAAATTGATTTTAAAGTAAAACCAATTTGCCCAGACGGTCGGCTATTACATTTACACTCCCCTGCGGTAACCCGCATTCTCCGTCAGTCATGCAAATGGTTATTCATCAATTGTATTATACACAACATATTGTATATTGTCAATATCAAAACCACAAATATTAGTTGTTTTTATAATGAAAATTATAGTAAAAATAACAAAATCTATTATCTGATACCGTAATTTTCAATAACATAATCCATATCCTTGTCACCGCGGCCGGAAAGATTAATAAGAATTGAGCCGTGGTCCATATCTTTAGCCAGCTTCATACCGAAGGCAACGGCGTGTGAGCTTTCAATAGCAGGAATAATACCCTCCATACGTGCAAGCTTGAAGAAGGCATCAATAGTCTCTTCATCGTTAATAACATCATACTTAACACGTCCGAGGTCATGTAAAAATGCGTGCTCAGGGCCGGAGGACGGATAATCGAGTCCGCTTGCAACCGAGTAAACGGGAGCCGGCTCACCGTTGGCATCCTTAAGCATAATACTGTTAAAGCCATGCATAATACCCTCAGTACCGTATTTCAAGCTCGCGGCGTGGTCACCTAAGGCAGGACCTCTGCCCAACGGCTCAACGCCGTAAATATCAACCGGGTCATTTAAGAAGCCTGCAAAAAGACCTGCGGCATTCGAGCCGCCACCTACACAAGCTACAATTGCACTCGGCAGATGACCGGTCATATCAACAAACTGTTCACGTGCCTCAATTCCCACAACACTTTGGAAATCACGCACCATCATCGGGAACGGATGAGGTCCTAAAACACTGCCGATACAGTAAATACAGTCGTTATACTCCTTACTGTAGGCATCGAAAGCGGCATCAACTGCCTCCTTCAAGGTTGCGAGACCATGCGTAACCTCAATAACATTAGCGCCCAAAATTTTCATACGTGCAACATTCGGTGCCTGCTTTTTAATGTCAACCGAGCCCATATAAATGTCACACTCAAGTCCAAAATAAGCAGCGGCAGTAGCAAGTGCCACACCGTGCTGACCGGCACCGGTCTCGGCAATAACCTTTTTCTTGCCCATATATTTTGCCAAAAGCGCCTCACCCATACAGTGATTAAGCTTATGAGCACCCGAATGATTCAAATCCTCACGCTTGGCATAAAGCTGTACCTTTCCGCCTAAGGCATCCGAAAGCCTTTCCAAATGAGTAACCGGAGTCGGTCTGCCTTGAAATTCCTTACGGATTCGGCGAAGCTCGGCAATAAACTTCCGCGACTGAGCAATTGAAAAATAAGCCTCGGTAATTTCGGCCATGGCGTTTTTAAGCTTTTCGTCAATATAAACACCGCCGTACTTTCCGAAATAGCCATTTTTGTCAGGATAATTGTTAAAATATGTATCAAAATCAATACCGTTGAAAATCATAATAAATCCTCCGTATAATTTCTTCTATGTACTATCTGATGTCTAAAACTTTTATCGCCATCGTTCCTTTAAAATTATCATAAAACACCTCAAAAAACAAAATAAGCCCTCGACAGAAAACTGTCAAGGACGAATAAAGCTTATCCGCGGTGCCACCTTGATTCACAGGTCAAAGCCTTGTGCACTTTGAGGTACTTAAAAATACCTTTGATAATTAACGCATATCATAACGTTGCAGGCTACTCTGATATTCAGCATTTCACTGCACCCTCAGCGGTCCATTTGACGAGTTGTTTCTTACCCTGTTTTCAGCTGCCCAAGGTTCTCTGTAAAGGCATCGTCGCCGTTATCTCCGCTTCAACGGTTTGTTACTTAATAATATCACCTAAACAATCTTTTGTCAATAGCAAATTATTGGAACACCCACATATGCATTACGGCACAAAATTCCCTGAATCCGTTAGGTAAAAAGGTTGTAATCACTCCGTTAGAATGCGTATGTGTTGCATTTTGAAATCCAACTCTTTCGGCAGTTTTACCGGCACGGTAAATATGAAAATCATCCGTAATAAAGCCGACCGAATAGCCATTCTCCAGCCGTTCATCCAAAATAGCCTTCGAAAATCTGAAATTTTCCTCGGTGCTGGTTGACTTGCCCTCCTTGATAATCTTCGAAAGCGGTACACCCTGCTCGTACAAATAACGCTCCATAGCTTCTGCCTCAGAGATATCCTCGTCAGGTCCCTGACCGCCCGAAACCACAATATACGCCTCAGGATTCTCGTTATAATATTCTATAGCCTCATCAAGGCGGTTACGCAAAATGATGCTCAGACTTTCGCCTCTTAGTCCTGCTCCCAAGACAATTACCGCATCCTCCCTATAGGTTACGGTATCGTTAAAGCCATATGAATAAACGAATATAATCACCGAGCCTACCAAGGCCACTAAAAGACCGAACACTACTTTAAAAATCCAGTGCACATGAAAACGTATAAATTTATAAAATATACCGATTAAAAACAGACTGATGCCTGCAATGAGCGTACAGATAATGCCGAGTAAAGCACCCGAAACAAAGGAAATACCGATGCCGTTAACCGTTATAACCGCACCGACAGTAAGCAATATGAATCTTACAAGCTTATGGAATATTTCCTTTTTCATTTTATAATTTAACCTCTGCTTTTTTAACAATAAATTTTCAGTTCTTTTTAAGTCTTGAAGGAAGGTCCAAAACAACAAGCACCAGCCACAAAACGGCAATTTCGGTCACAATTAAAACAACACACTGAACAGCTCTTAAATAAATCATCGGCACAAACGGAATACCATAATAAATTTTCAATGCCAAGGTATTAAGCAGCAATCCGCATATGAGCTGTCTTATCAGAACCGCCATTACAATTCTTTTAACACTTTTTGAATTATAAAGCAGTATGCCGAACACAATAGCAGACAAAACATTTACCGCCGAAATAAGCGGTGAAAAGCCGAGTCCTGCCATAAGTGCCTGCAACAAATCACTTATAAAAGCGACTATAGCAGCACCGAAAACGCCGTACATACCAGCTGCCAATGCCACAACCAAAAAAACAGGTGAAATTTTAATAAATTCACCTATCCGAAGCGTCAGCCACATTGACGAAACCACCGCAAGTGCCGAAAACACACCAAGTATGGCTATATCTTTGGCACCGACTCTAAATTTACCTGCTTGCATAAAAAAACCCTCCTTTTTACATCATCGTTGAAATAATAAGGAGGTTTTCTTCTTACTATAACAGCGGGATGCGAAACCGTTACCGCAGGCTGCAGGACAACCCTTCGTCTGACAGACAACTCCCCGTTCTGTCAACACTTCACGCATCGGTTTCTACTCTGTTTTTATTTTTATTTAAATTTTAAAAACGGTTTTAGATTAATCTGACTCCTTTACGGGAATCCAATACCCGACAATAAACCTTTCCTCTTTAACAAACGCTTCCATTCGGCTTTTCATAGTCAGCTTTATATCGTTAATGCCCAGATTTAAAATATAAATACTGCCTTTGTCGGTATAAAAGGCTACGGTATGAAAGCCGTCCGAAATAACATTACTGTTCCAAAAAGATGCGATATACACCCTTTTATCGTATATATTATCGGTTACATCCTTTGTCATCGAGCTAAAATCGGCATATTGGGTTATAGGATGATTTCTTTTATTCTCAAAATAATCCTTAATAAGATACGGATTAGAGCCGAAATGACCAGCCGCCATAAGGTATCCGTTCTTTTCAAAATCCCTTATAACACCCGAGCAGGTCGCTTCAAAGCCACAAAGCCTCAGGGCATTGTAGACCGCAATAATTTCACAGCCTGCCGTTTCAGCGTTACTGTTACCGACCGCAAAATTAGGACAACTGGCCTGACCGTAGATTAATTCAATATTTCTTTCAAGCTTTGAGTTGCCTGAATAATTTGCCTCATAATCCTCATAAACCTTAGTGCTTATAAGCTTGAAAAAGGCAGTGCCATTCGGCATACCCACACTTTCAGATGAGGTCGGTGAGTTCGAAGAACTACCCACCGCCGAGTTTACGGTTTCGCTCGACGGTTCCTCACTGTAAGGTGTTCTTGAGCAGCCGCTTAGCAATACGGTAACGCATAATACAACCAAAAGCACGCTTATGCTCAACCGCCTAAGCCTACCCATAAAAACACACCTCTGTTTTAATAATTTCACGTTATTATATCATAAAACCAAAAGCGATAGCTTTTATAGCGGCAACGCCGTCGGTTTGAGGTTATTATATCATACAGTCACCCTTATGTCAACAAATCAGATTTCAATAAAATTTCGTCCTTTACCTTCTCAACTTTTTTATATAAAAGATATTTAACCCGAACCGACTCTTGGTTTTTCCCGACAGCTCGAAGCTTTACCGTACAATGATTAAACCGACGGTCAAACGGTGTGCTGGAAATTCGCATAAACAGTAACGATTGAGACTGT
>CAJGBX010000054.1 GCA_904501685.1 Clostridiaceae bacterium | reverse complement strand
AGAACCAAGATATTCCTTGGTATTGTTGACCATTTCCTTAAAGAGCTCCTTAGCCTCATCATAGCTGCAGGTTACCAACGGGTCACTTGCAAATACGTTAAAGACAGCCTTAACATCTCTTGCGGCAAGAGCCTTATCAAGAGCCTCCTGCTCACCGCAAACACGGGCTACAAGAGGATAAATCTCGGTCGGAATGTTGCCTGCAGTAACAGGAATAAGTTCATTCGAACGGAAGTTTGCGTTGGTTTCAACAACAGCACCCAAAGGAAGATTCGGAATCTGACCAACGTTAGGAATATTAACGTTAGTGACACGGTCATTAAGACCAATAAGAGCACGCATCTGATTAACGCCCTCTTCACCGGTACATCTCAGCTTCAGCTCACTGGTGCCATCGATGTACTCAGCGCTCTTCTTTAAGCGAGAATTGAGATCGTTCTTTCTCCACGAAACAGGAGTAAGTCCGAAGCCCCATTCCTTTACCTTTTCAGGGCTTTCCAAATACCACTTACCCTCACAGAACTCAGCCAAATGGCGGTCACCGGCTGCGGCAATATAACCGTAACGCAAGAACAAATCAAACTTAATCTTGTGTGAGCAAGAGAAGAAGTTATTCATCCAGTTGTTATCAAGACCGAGCGTGCATCCGTCCTTAGCATACTTTTCAGCAAATTGACGGTAAATGGGGAAAAGGTCCATATTCTTATAATTAGCACTTGTAAGCCAAGTAAAATGGTTGACCGAAACAGGATTAACTTTAATCTCGTCTCTGGTAACATCCTTGATACCCAAGATGTCATCCAAGGCAGTAGCAAGAAGTCTCTGTGTGCCGAAAACCTCATGGCAGCAACCAAAAGCCTTGATTTCGGGGAATACACGGTATAAGGTCTTAACACAAAGAGTCATCGGGTTGGTGTAGTTGATAACCCAAGCGTTCGGGCAGTAATCTCTTACATAACCTGCTATTTCCTCAAACATAGGAACGGTACGCATAGCACGAACGATACCGCCGGGGCCGGAAGTATCACCTACCGACTGATAGATACCGTATTTTTCAGGCAAATGTACATCAGATTCCATTTCATCGAAAGTACCGGGAAGAATTGAGATTACAACGAAATCAGCATCGGTCATAGCTTCCTTAGCAGTTTTTACTGCATGATAGTTCCATTTGGAAACTGCACCCTCAACATCATTGTACTTATTACCGATAATCTCGTTATTCTGTGCTGCTTCAAAATCGATGTCATAGAGATAAACATCACCGGACATATCCTTGCAGGATGCAAGGTCACTCATAAGACCCCATGCCCATCCACGTGAACCGCCGCCTACATAGGCAATTTTAACCTGTTCTGCCTTGTTGTCTTTAAAAACCATAATATCCTCCTTATTATCCGGATGCGTACGCACCCATTTGTCAATTGTATTCTATCACCTTTTTATAACATTTTCCTTGACATTTCAGTGCTTTTTTTTAAAAAATAAGCACAAAACGGTTGCGGTTTTGAAAAACATATGTTAAAATTTATAAAACACCTCACTTGACAGTAAAAGGAGCGCTTAAAAAATGGACCAGCCAAGTAACGAAAGCTTTGAGTTTTTTCAACGTGCTACTCAAAAACGAAAATCTACCGGAATGGCGACTGCGCACTTTCATCTTCACCACGAACTTTATTATCTTGTGAACGGTCGGGCAAAGTATTTTGTCGGAAGTAAAATTCATCTTTTGAATGCCGGAGATTTTATAATAATACCGAAAAATGAATACCACAAAACCGAATATTTTTCGGATACAGATATCGAACGGCTTATGCTTATCTTTGACGATGATTTTTTAGGTAAAGACTACCTGGACTATTTTGAAAAACTATCTAAATTAAGGCACATCCGCGTTCAGGCGGCCGAAATGCACCCTTTACGCAGTATTTTTAAAAAAATCGAGGATGAAAGCACACAAAAGCTTGACGGATATGAAAATATGCAGAAGATGTATCTTCGACAGCTGCTTATACTGCTTGCCCGTTACGGCCGCGACGTCAACCAAGGCTTAAGTGAAACCTACAAGATGGCTCAGGATGCCGCAAGATACATCAGTGCAAATTGCAGTAATGAATTAACCTTAAAAGACGTTGCAGATAAGTACTCCTTAAGTCCGGGACACTTTTCCAAGCAGTTCAAAAAAGCTACCGGCGTAGGTTTTACCGAATACATACTGATTTCACGCATAAGTATGGCAAAGGAAATGCTTGACGCAGGCGAAAAGAACATATCTACCGTAGCCTTTGCCTGCGGCTTTAACGACAGTAACTATTTCAGCCGGATGTTTAAAAAACTTAACGGCATTTCGCCTAAAAAATACTCCTCCCTATTTTAAGCTGAAGAAGGTCATATCTATGGGTTGCTTATTTGAATTTCTTTTTGAAGTTGTTTTAGAATTTTTCACTGAAGGTATCACACGACTGATGTGTATGGCTATTCCTAAGCATTCGCTAAGCAAAAAGGCTTACAAGTTTGTAAAAGGTATTGTGTTTGTCTTTTCCGTACTTCTGTTAAGCTTAATATTCATCGGCTTTATGTTGATACTTTCAGGCGACGCTTCTGAAAAAACAGCAGGCTATTATATGCTATTTATTCCTTTAGGAATTATTGTCATTCAAATAACATTCGGACTTGTTGCAAGAAAAAGAACGAAGTTAAAGCTAAATTCCTACGACAATACAGAGCAGTATTTAACCCGACAATAAAAAACAGCACACAGACCGATTATTGATGGTCTGTGTGCTGTTTTTTACCATTTTAAATTAATTTTCACTGTAAATAACAGTAACATCCGGATGCAGCTGCAAAATAGAAGCCGGAACCTTCGGGTCAACAGGACCGAAGAATGCCTTCTCGACAATTTCCTTTTTAGCAGCGCCGTTGGCAATAAGCAATATCTTTTTAGCCTGCATAATAGACATCATGCCCATTGTAATCGCAGTTTTAGGCACTTCATTCTCGTTAGCAAAAAATCTTGCATTTGCCTTAATGGTTGACTCGTCAAGCTTAACCTCGTGAGTAGCGGCAGTGAACACCTCGTCCGGCTCATTAAAGCCGATATGTCCGTCAAGACCAATACCCAACAGCTGTAAATCAATACCGCCTAAAGCCTTAATCTGAGTATCATAAAACTCGCCCTCAGCCTCTAAATCCTCGGCACAACCGTTCGGAACAAATGTCTTTGACTTATCAATATTAACGTGGTCAAAGAGGTTGGTATTCATAAAATAACGGTAGCTCTGGTCATTGGTACCGTCAAGACCGACATACTCATCAAGGTTAACACTGACAACGGTAGAAAAATCAATTTTACCGTTCTTATTGTCCTCAATAAGTCTCTTATAGGTGCCGACAGGCGAAGAGCCTGTTGCAAGACCCAACACGCAGTAGGGCTTTACAAGAATCTGTGCGGCAATAAGGTCAGCAGCTCTTTCGCTTAATTCCTCATAGGTTTTAACAGTAATAAATTTCATTATATTTCTTCCTTTCTTGGTACTACATTATTTTGAGCCTTTACAATGCAGTTTGCAGGATAAACTCCACGTAAAGACGTTAACGGATAAACACTGGTATTTTTACCTATAACAGTACCCGGATTGATAACACAACCGCAACCGATATCAGCTCCGTCGGCTAAAATGCCGCCGATTTTACGAAGGCCTGTTTCGTAATTTACATCACCCCTGATTACGACCGCCTTACCGTCTGACTTCAGGTTAGAGCAAATTGAACCGGCACCGGTATGAGCCTTATTACCGAGAATTGAATCACCGATATAATTATAATGCGGTGTCTGTACCTTATCAAGTAAAATACAGTTTTTATACTCGCTTGAATTACCCATTACACAGCCCTCACCGGTAATGACATTGCCTCTGATATATGCACCCGGACGAAGCTCGGTACCGTGACCGATAATTGCCGGAGCCTCAATAGTTACGGTAGCGGCAATTTTAACATCGCGTCCAACCAGAACACCCGGCTTTAATTCAGTAAAGCCTTCAATTCCGGTTTTTAAAAGACTTGCTATTACATCCTTTATTTTAGGAAGCATTTCCCAAGGATATTCACTTGTTTCAAAAAGTTCCTTTAAATAAGGCACCCTGCAATCGTACAGATCTTTGGTTTTAACTAATTTATCCAACTACGTGACCTCTTTCCTTAATAACATCGGCTATCATACCGGCATATTTCTCACAAATCTCCTGAGTTTCAGCCTCAATCATAACACGGATGACCGGCTCGGTACCGCTCTGACGAAGCAGTGCTCTGCCCTTACCGTCAATGATTTTTTCAACCTCGTCCTTAGCCTTTAAAACCTCCGAGTCGTTCATAACGGCATCTTTATCATTAACCCTCAGGTTAACCAGATACTGAGGATACAGCATCAAGCCTTCGGTTAAAGTGCTGAGTGAAAGCTTACGGTCGCATATTTCCTCAGCAAGCATAATTGCAGTCAAAATGCCGTCACCTGTAGTGGCATACTTTTTAAGGATAATATGGCCCGACTGCTCACCGCCTAAGGAGAAATCGTTATTCTGCATAGACTCATAAACAAAACGGTCACCGACCTTAGTTTGATCGCACTCAATACCCTTATTCTTCAGCGAAGCGAAGAAGCCGCTATTTGACATAACGGTAGCAACAACGGTATTTTTATTAAGCATACCGCGAGTTTTCAATCGGTTAGCCAAAACATACATCATAGCGTCACCGTCAACAACATTTCCGTTTTCGTCAACTGCTATACAACGGTCAGCATCACCGTCAAAAGCAAAGCCGACATCAAGATGCTGCTCCTTAACCAAGGCACAAAGCTTTTCAATATGGGTAGAGCCGCAGCCGTTGTTAACATTAAGTCCGTCAGGCTGATTTCCGATAATAACGGTGTGTGCACCCAAAGCATCAAACACTGCTTTAGCGAGCATCCAAGAAGCTCCGTTTGCACAGTCAAGACCGATTCTTAATTTTTTATACGAGTTAGAAGCAACCGAAATAAGGTAGCCGACATAACGGTTACGTCCCGAAACATAGTCAATAATCTGACCAATTCTGTCACGGTGAGCCAACGGCAAATCGTCGCCCTGAACGCCTAACGCCGCCATATCGCCGTCAATATAAGCCTCAATAAAAGCAGTGGTGTCATCGTCAAGCTTCTCACCGAACTTATTAATAACCTTAATACCGTTATCGTAGAACGGATTGTGCGAAGCTGTAATCATAATACCGCAGTCAAACTCGTCCTGACGTGCAACATAAGACACACTCGGAGTTGTAGTAACGTGAAGCATATAAGCATCTGCACCCGAGGCGGTAATACCTGCAACAATAGAATACTCCAGCATATAGCTTGAACGACGGGTGTCCTTGCCTATGACAATTCTGGGTCTATAGCCGGCATTTTGACAGCCGGACAGTGACGATGAATAATACCATCCCAAGAAACGGCCAACCTTATAAGCGTGCATTGAGGTCAGATTCATATTAGCCTCACCTCTGAAGCCGTCGGTGCCGAAATACTTATTTTTTCTGGGTGCATTAGCCGGCATACGGTTAATAACCTTCTTATCATACAAAAGCTCATCTGTGGAAACGTTAAAAAGCTCACACAAAAGCAAAATCTTATCAATCTGAGGCTGAGCCTGGTCCATTTCCCATTTTGAAACCGACTGACGTGATACCGAAAGCTTGTCGGCCAGATTTTCCTGCGACATACCCGAAGCATTTCTCAAATGTGTTATTTTTTCACCGATAGTCATATTGTCCTCCAAAACGTTTATTAAAAGTTATATTCAATTCTGTAATCTATAATACATCAATTGTCTTTCAGTTACAACCAACCGGACGTTGAAGTTTTTGTAAACTCACAGTTGCTATTATTGCCAAATCGAATGAAAATTATACTTTTATAATAAGTTAAAACTTAATATTTGTCAATTATTATTTACACTTTGTCACTTTCACAATAAAAAAGCCGTATTGAAAATTAATTCAATACGGCTTTTGGCAATTTCACTTATAAATGTAAAACTCTTTCCTGAATTTCCTGGGTTCTGCCCTGATTCCAATACTGAGTACCGATATAACCGCAGGTACGGCGAGCAACATTCATCTTATTCTGGTCACGGTTTTTGCATTTAGGACACTCCCAAATAAGCTTACCGTCCTCATCCTTTTTAATAAGGATTTCACCGTCAAAGCCACATTCCTGACAATAGTCCGACTTAGTATTAAGCTCGGCATACATAATATTGTCATAAATGTACTTCATAACCTGCAAAACAGCCTCAATATTATCCTGCATATTAGGTACTTCAACATAGCTTATGGCACCGCCGGGTGACAAAGCCTGGAACTTGCTTTCAAGCGAAAGCTTGGAGAAGGCATCAATATCCTCGGTTACGTGAACGTGATAAGAATTAGTAATATAGTTCTTATCGGTTACGCCCTCAATAATTCCAAAACGCTTCTGTAAGCATTTTGCAAACTTATAGGTAGTCGACTCAAGCGGAGTACCGTAGAGAGAATAGTGAATATTCTCAGCAGTACGCCATTTCAAGCAAGCATCGTTCAATTTTTCGAGTACCTTTATACCGAAGGCCTCACCCTCAGCCTCAGTAAGCTTTTTACCGGTAACGCGGTATACACATTCCCAAAGACCGGCATAGCCTAACGAAATGGTGGAATATCCGCCATGCAAAAGCTTGTCAATCGGCTCGCCCTTCTCAAGTCTTGCCAGGGCACCGTACTGCCACAAAATAGGTGCGGCATCGGAAAGAGTGCCCTCCAAACGCTCGTGACGGCACTGTAAAGCACGGTGGCAAAGCTCAAGACGTTCATCTAAAACCTTCCAGAATTTATCAATATCTCTGCCCTCAACACAAGCAGAGCAGGCAACATCGACAAGGTTAATGGTAACAACACCCTGATTGAAGCGACCGTAATACTTAGGCTTGCCGTTTTCATCAACCCAAGGAGTGAGGAAGCTGCGGCAACCCATACAGGTATAGCAGTTACCGTTACCGTTTTGGTCGATTTTAAGCTTAAGCATAATCTTCTCGGAAATATAGTCCGGAACCATACGCTTTGCAGTACATTTAGCAGCTAACTCGGTAAGATACCAATAAGGTGAGTTTTCAGAAATGTTATCATCCTCTAAAACATAGATAAGCTTAGGGAAAGCAGGTGTGACATAAACACCGGCCTCATTCTTTACACCCTGAATACGCTGATTCAGCATTTCCTCGATAATCAATGCCAAATCGTCCTTTTCCTGCTTGGAATGAGCCTCACCAAGGTACATAAACACCGTAATAAACGGAGCCTGTCCGTTAGTGGTAAGCAAGGTTACGACCTGATACTGTAAGGTCTGTACACCTCTGTTGATTTCAGAGCGAAGACGCTTTTCAACTATAGCGTTAATCTTTTCCTCAGGCATTTCGACCTCAGCCGATTCAATCTCAGCCAAAACCTCACGGCGGATTTTCTGACGGCTGATGTCAACGAACGGAGCCAAATGGGTTAAACTGATACTCTGGCCGCCGTACTGGTTAGATGCAACCTGAGCAATAATCTGGGTAGAAATATTACAGGCAGTTGAAAAGCTATGGGGCTTTTCAATCATAGTACCGCTGATAACGGTGCCGTTCTGAAGCATATCCTCCAGATTGACCAAATCACAGTTATGCATATGCTGAGCATAATAGTCACTGTCATGGAAGTGGATGATACCGTCACGGTGAGCCTTGACAATTTCCTCCGGCAGTAGAATACGCTCGGTAATATCACGGCTGACCTCACCTGCCATATAGTCACGCTGAACACTGTTAACAGTAGGATTTTTATTGGAATTCTCCTGCTTAGCCTCCTCATTATTACACTCAATCAACGACAAAATCTTATCATCGGTAGTATTAGAGGCACGTACCATATTACGGGTATAGCGATAACGGATATAACGCTTGGCAGTTTCGTAAGCGCCATGCTTCATAAGCTGAGTTTCAACCAGCTCCTGAATTTCCTCAACCGATAAAGCTCTTCCTATACCCTCGCAGTAGTTTTCGATAATGGCGGCAATTGCGTGAATCTGCTCGGGAATAAGCTCAGGCTTTCCCTCGGTAGCCAGGTTTGCCTTGGCAATAGCATTCTCAATCTTTATCGGCTCAAATATTGCCTCAGAGCCGTTACGCTTGATAATCTTCATAAAATACCCTCAATTCATTAAATTTGATCTCTTAAAATTTGTGCAATGATATTGTATCAAACACAAGTGCTAAAGTCAATAGGCATTTTGCACATTTTGTAGATTATTTTTTGTGCAAGCACAATATCTTGTGCTTTAAACTGCTGCCAATTTGTGCCTATTTATCACAAATTGATGAAAACCCGTTAAAATCAAGCTTTTTTCAGAAATCGCACCCACTATATATTGTGTTGACCCGTAAAAACAACCACATTATAGAAATTCTATAAAAACAAAAAAGAGGGTTAATGAGACTTCTCATAAGGAAATCTCGCTAACCCTTTACTTTTAATATAAAGTTTACATTAAGCTTTCGTCGTACTGCGCACGGTTTCCTCCGATAAATTTAGGACGTACTCTTGCAGCGGTTAAAATTGCATTGCCAACGGTTTTCACCGAAAGCCTTACCGGAACGGCAACGGCCTTTAAGTGCATACCGATTAAAGTCTGACCTATGTCAAGGCCTGCATCGGCAAAAATACTCTCAACCGCGACCGGCTCTTTCATCGACCTATAAACTGCTGTTGCAAACGAACCGCCTGCCTTAGGCCAAGGCACCACATTTACAATATCAAGCCTTAAGCTATCAGCCAGCTCACGTTCAACAATAATTGCCCGGTTTAAATGCTCACAGCACTGAGCCGCTAAATATATGCCCTTTTCATCAAGTTCCTTTTTAATTGCCGTTACAACCTCTGCCGCAACCTCAGGCACCGACTGTGT
>CAJGBX010000053.1 GCA_904501685.1 Clostridiaceae bacterium | reverse complement strand
ATTAAAGGGATTAAGAGAAAAGTATGAGGCACACCATAAGGTGCACATTGCCGATGAGGCAATTACAGCCGCAGTAAAGCTATCGGCCCGCTACATTGCCGATCGCTTTTTACCCGATAAGGCAATCGATCTTATTGATGAGGCAACTTCAAGAGTTCGCTTAAACGCGGCAATGGCACCAGACGACATTAAGGAGTTGGAGTCGTTAATTAAGAAAACCTCTGAGCAGAAGGATAAGGCTATCGAAAGTCAGGAGTTTGAAAAGGCGGCCGATTTACGGGATAAGGAACGTGAATTAACCGAAAAGCTAAAGCTCAGTAAATCCGAATGGAGTAAATCCTCGGGCGAATTTACTGAACAGGTAACGGCTGAAAATATTGCCGAGCTTATATCACAAAATACCGGAATTCCCGTAAGTCAGCTCACAGAGGAGGAAAGTCAGCGTCTGTTAAAGCTTGAGGGTGTTTTACACAATAGAATTGTCGGTCAAGCTGAGGCAGTAACGGCTGTATCAAAGGCAATTCGCCGTGGTAGGGTTGGCTTGAAGGACCCTAAGCGTCCTATCGGCTCGTTTATCTTCTTAGGCCCTACAGGTGTAGGCAAAACTGAGCTTTGTAAAGCTCTTGCCGAGGCTATGTTTGGCAGTGAAAATGCCATTGTAAGGCTTGATATGTCAGAATATATGGAAAAACACACAGTGTCACGTCTTATCGGCTCGCCTCCGGGCTATGTCGGTTTTGAGGACGGTGGTCAGCTGACTGAAAAAATACGCCGTGCACCGTATTCTGTTGTTCTTTTTGATGAGATAGAAAAGGCTCACCCTGATGTTTTTAACATTCTTTTGCAGATTTTAGAGGATGGTCGTTTGACCGATTCTAAGGGTAGGACTGTTAACTTCAAAAACACCGTAATAATTATGACCTCTAACCTCGGTGCAAAGCATTTGACCGAAAAGAAAACCGCATTAGGTTTTGGTGAAGCAGTTGACAGTAATGAAAACAGCACGAGAGAAAAAATTATGAACGAGCTGAAATCTGCATTCAGACCTGAGTTTTTAAACCGTGTTGATGATATAATTATTTTTAAAAAGCTCACGAAAGATGAAATCTGTGAGATTGCCGGAAAGATGCTACAACAGCTTAATAAACGTTTAAATGATATGAATATTTCAATTAATTTTGAGCATTCAGCTGTTGAGGCAATTGCCGATGCAGGTTTTGACCCTGTTTACGGTGCCCGTCCTTTAAGACGTGCTATTCAAAGTAAAATCGAGGATGCTTTGAGTGAAAAAATCTTAGACGGAACAATTAAAAATGGTGATAAGGTTATTTGTGATTTTTCGGATAATGATTTTACCTTTAAAACAGAATAAGTCTTAGGACAAATTAAAAGCGCCTTCATACAATGTAGTATGGAGGCGGTTTTATGATTTCGGTGCTGATTTTGAGTCGTCTTTACGATAGCTCGGGATGTGTAAATTCTACAGTAATGGATGAGCTTTGCGGTATTTATATCCCTTTTTTGACAGGCATTCTGCGTTATAACGGAGTTAAATGTAATACCGTTGAGGTTGACGACCCATTAAAGGAATATATGGTTTTGGGTAAAAACAGAGAAAATCTTATATATGTTCCGTCATTTTCCTGCGAAGAAAAGACAAAGGCTGATATTTCGTTTATTTATACTGATTCGGTATTACCTCAAAGTCCCGCTTTCGGTATAGCCACAAAGCTTAGAAGCTTGAGAGAAGAATATACTGAGAAAATAGTTTTTGTTAATCAATTGCAGGGAAATACTGTTTTAAAGGATTGTTCACCGATAATAGTTGATAATTTGCGGTTTTTGAATACTGATGGTGCTTGCGTTCTAAAGGAAAACATATATAATACAGCAATTTTAACGGCTAAAGCTATTGTTGAATACTACGGTATTATTTTTATTGAGCCTTTTTGATGTAAAATCTATGTTCATAGTAAAAATTCCTTGAATTGTGTCACAATAGGTGGTATAATCAATATGTATTATTGTGCTTATTTTGTGGAATGATATTATAAAAACTGTATTTAGGAGTTTTTATTATGTCAACACAAAACAATCAGGAAAATAATAATCAATCTAACGGTTCAAACAATAGCGTTTGGGACCAAATCAGGGAGTCGGGCTCGGTAACACCAATGGGCGGTAAGCACTGTATTCATTGCCTGACTGTTATCGGTCAGATTGAGGGTCACGGTGTTTTGCCGGCCGATACTAAGACTACTAAGTATGAGCACGTAATTCCTCAGCTTGTAGCCGTTGAGGAGGACCCTAAAATAGAAGGTATGATGATTATACTCAATACTGTCGGCGGTGATGTTGAGGCAGGTCTTGCTTTGGCTGAAATGATTAGCGGTATGAGTAAACCTACCGTTTCTTTGGTTTTAGGTGGCGGTCATTCAATCGGCGTGCCGTTGGCGGTATCGGCAAAAAAATCCTTCATTGTACCGAGCGCTACAATGACAATTCATCCTGTACGTACTAACGGCTTGGTGTTAGGGGTTGAGCAAACACTACATTACTTTGAGCGTATGCAGAGAAGAATTTCGGATTTTGTTGTAAAAAATTCGAATATCAGCGTAACTGAATTTGAAAAATATATGCTTAATACCGATGAGCTTGCAACTGATATGGGTAGTGTTTTAGACGGTGAAATGGCGGTAAAATGTGGCTTGATTGATGAAATCGGCAGTCTTTCAACCGTAATTAACGAATTGTATAATATGATTGAAGCTAAATAATTCGGCGTTTTTACGCCGTTACATAATAAATCACTTTTAAGGAGTTTTATAGATGGCGAAGTATAAAACCAAACCAAAATCCAAGAAGGCAGAGCCTGTTAAAAAGACGGCTCAATCCGATAATGCTGCCAAAAGAAATATTGCCTCTGTTTTACTTTTTACATTGGCATTATTGCTTTTTCTGGCTGCCGTTATTAAGGGTACTGACGGTTGGACGGCAATACATAATTTCGTTTTAGGTACCTTTGGCTTTTTTGGATATGTTGTGCCGATTTTAATGGGTGTAATTGCTGTTGAATTGGCATTGGACCGTTTGCATGGCTCAACTAAGGTCAGGATTATTGAGTTTTCAGTGTTTGTTTTCTTAATTTCAACCTTTACTCATATTATCGGTATTGCTAGTGAGCCAGAGGTTGTTTCGTATTCAAAGGCGTTTGGTGAATCGTATCTTGCAGGGCATAGCTCGGCAGGTGTGTTTGGTGCGCTTTTGGGATATCCCTTGTTTAAGCTTTTAGGTAACCCGGGTGCTTGGATTTTATGCTTGTTGCTGATTTTTGCTACATTTATGCTTATGACAGGTACTACACTTATTGCCTTATTTAAGGCTATTAGCAAGCCGGTTAAAAGAATAGAAGAGGTTGCTGAAAACGCTTTTGAGCAGCGTGCCGTAAAAAAATCGGTGAATGTTGATATCCCGCTTGACGGCGATAACGTAAAGGAGCCTGAGGAAGAGCTTTCTATTGAAGAACAGCAAAAAAATGTTATTAAAAAATATCGTGATTTGGATTCCGAAACGATGACGGTTGATATTCGCTCAAGCTCTAAAAAACCGAACGTTAAAAGTATACAAGCGTCAAAACCTGATGTTTTGTCTACTGCTGCCGCTATTTCAGAGCGTGCGGATGAAATTATGCCGGACGAGAACGAAAAGGATAACGGAGATGTTTCTGATATTATAAGCAAGGTAAATACTGCTGCTGATTCAAAGACCGGAAAAATCGATTTCAAGGTACCTGAGGGCAGTGCGGTTTCATTTGATACCGGAGTAAAAGAATATAAATTCCCACCGGTGTCGTTACTGTCCGAGCCCTCGCCCGAAAGTGCAAAAAATATCACTGCAGAGCTGGAATCTACTGCAACACTGCTTGTAGATACTTTGCGAAGCTTTGGTGTTGAATCAAGAATTATCAATATCAGCCGAGGACCGTCTGTAACCCGTTATGAGCTGCAGCCGGCTGCAGGTGTTAAAATCAGTAAAATTACCAATCTTGCCGACGATATTGCATTGAATTTAGCAACCGCCGGTGTTCGTATTGAAGCACCTATTCCGAATAAGCCTGCAGTTGGCATTGAGGTGCCTAATAAGCTTAACAGTGTAGTAAAAATTCGTGAGATTATCGACTCACAGGCTTTTTCAACCTCTAAATCCAAGCTTTCGGTTGCTTTAGGTAAGGATATTTCGGGTGAGCAGAGGGTTGCCGATATAGCCAAAATGCCGCATGGACTTATTGCGGGTGCTACCGGAAGCGGTAAATCGGTATGTATTAACTCAATCATAATGAGTATCCTTTATAAGGCTACACCCGACGAGGTTAAGCTTTTGCTGATTGACCCTAAGGTTGTAGAATTGGGTATTTATAACGGTATTCCTCATTTGATAGTTCCGGTTGTTACCGACCCGAGAAAGGCGGCCGGTGCTTTGGGTTGGGCAGTTGTTGAAATGGAAAAACGTTATAAGCTTTTTGCTGAGAACGATGTAAGAAATCTTACCGGTTATAATGAGCTTGCCGAAAAACGTGACGATTTGGTTAAAATGCCGCAAATTGTCATTATTATTGACGAGCTTGCTGACCTTATGATGACTTCACCCGGTGAGGTTGAGGATTCTATCTGCCGCTTGGCTCAGAAGGCTCGTGCCGCCGGTATGCACTTAATTGTTGCTACTCAGCGCCCGTCGGTTGATGTTGTAACAGGTCTTATTAAGGCAAATATTCCGACTCGTATTGCGTTTGCAGTTTCGTCACAGGTGGATAGCCGTACAATTATCGACATTGGTGGTGCTGAAAAGCTTATGGGTAAGGGCGATATGCTTTTCTTCCCGACCGGAGCTATTAAGCCCGAGCGTATTCAGGGCTGCTTTGTCAGTGACGGTGAAGTTGAAAAGGTTGTTCATTACCTTAAATCTGACCATAAAAATGAGTATGATGAGGATGTAATTAATGAAATTGAGCGTCAAGCGGCTAAGGAAAAGTCTGCTAAAAGCGGACTTCCTGAGGATGCTGTCCACGATGATGCTGACCAGATGCTTGACGATGCAATTGCCTGTGTCGTTGAATTGGGACAGGCTTCGACCTCACTTTTACAGAGAAAGCTTCGCTTGGGTTATGCACGCGCGGCAAGACTAATAGATATTATGGAGGAACGCGGAGTTGTGGGTCCTTATGAGGGCTCGAAGCCGCGTCAGGTGCTTATGTCTAAAGAGCAGTTGTTGGAAATGAAGGCAGGTAGCAGTGACAGTGAATAATAGATTTCTGCCAATTTCAAAAGAGGATATGCTAGAAAGAGGCTGGGATGAGGTTGATTTTGTAATTGTCACCGGTGATGCTTATGTTGACCACCCGTCCTTCGGCACTGCAATTATTTCCCGTGTTTTGGAATCGGCAGGGTATAAGGTTGGAATTATTTCTCAGCCGAATTGGAAAAATGAAAGCAGTATAACCGAGTTTGGTCGACCCAGACTCGGCTTTATGGTTAATTCAGGAAATATCGACTCAATGGTGGCGCATTATACTGCCGCTAAGAAAAAACGCAGTGAGGATATGTATTCTCCGGGTGCTAAGTCAGGTCTGCGACCTGACCGAGCAGTTACGGTTTATTCAAGACTCGTGCGTAAAGTTTACGGTAACATTCCGCTGATTATTGGCGGTGTGGAGGCATCACTACGCCGTTTTGCTCATTATGACTATTGGTCTGACACCGTTTTACCGTCTATTTTAATTGACACCGAAGCTGATTTGCTTAGTTTCGGAATGGGTGAATTGCAGACTAAAATTATCGCTGACCGATTAAATAAAGGTGAGAATATCAGAAATTTAACCGATATTGACGGTACGGCATATGTAACTGATAGTGTTGTCGGTATTAATGCTATAACAGTTCCGTCGTTTGAGGAGTGTAAGAGCAATAAACGTCAGTATGCCGTTGCCTGCCGAATTGAATATGATGAACAGGACGCGGTACGCGGTAAAAGGGTTGTGCAAAAGCACGGTGGCCGATACATTGTTCAAAATAAACCTATGCGAGTTCTTACAACCGAGGAGTTAGATGAGGTTTATGCCTTGCCATATCAAAGATATTACCACCCGATTTATGAGAATATGGGCGGTGTACCGGCTATTAAAGAGGTTGAATTTTCTGTAACCCATAACCGTGGATGTTTTGGAGCATGTAACTTTTGCTCAATTGCTTACCACCAAGGAAGGCAAATTGCGGTCAGAAGTGAGGAATCTGTTTTAAATGAGGTTGAATTATTAACCAAAAATCCTCATTTTAAGGGTTACATTCACGATGTCGGCGGTCCTACCGCAAACTTTAGAATGGTATCCTGTAAAAAACAGTTAGAAAAAGGTCTTTGTAAGGGTAAAAAGTGCTTAGCACCTACAGTTTGCAAGAATTTGGAATGTGACCATACCGAATATCTCGAAATGCTTCGTAAAATCAGAGCTGTTAAGGGCGTTAAAAAGGTTTTTATACGTTCGGGAATTCGTTTTGATTATCTTTTAGAGGATAAAAATGATGACTTTTTCCGCGAGCTTGTAGAATACCATGTCAGTGGTCAGCTAAAGGTTGCACCTGAGCATTGCAGTGATGCGGTACTTGATAAAATGGGTAAGCCGCATATTGAAACCTATAAAAAATTTGTCAATAAATTTTATAGAATTACAAAGCAGGTGTGCAAGGAGCAGTATTTGGTGCCTTATTTGATGTCAAGTCATCCCGGCTGCAAAATGAGTGACGCCATCGAACTTGCTCTTTTTTTGAAGCAAAACAAAATGCGACCTGAACAAGTGCAGGATTTCTATCCGACACCCGGTACAATCTCGACCTGCATGTATTATACTGAACTTGACCCGTACACCTTAGAGTATGTTTTTGTACCGAAAACTCCGTCACAAAAGGCAGAGCAAAGGGCACTTTTACAGTATTTCAAGCCGGAAAATAAGCAGATAGTTTTAAAGGCATTAAAGGACTGTGGTCGTACCGATTTAATAGGTACCGGACCCGATTGTTTAATCAATGCCCCGGGTTACGGTGACAGAAATATCCAAACACGAAACGGAAATAAAAAAAGCAATAATCTTAAATCAAAAGGTAAAAACGGAAGGTTAAAGCAAAATAAGCCTGCCACTAAGTCTTTTAAAGCAAAGGGCCGTTGGGAGGGCAGGTAGTTGATATATGTAGGGGAGGGACTTATCCTCCCGCAAGGTGATTATCAGTCTGCACCGCCTACCATGGGTGTGTGCATATCACTGTCGCCGGCCTCGGTTGAGTCGCGGAACAAAAGTGAAATGCACCAAACGCCTGCTAAAGCTACAAGTGTGTAGACGATACGGCTGAGAAGGGCATCCTGACCGCCGAAAAGCCATGCGACGATATCAAATTGGAATAAACCTACGCCGCCCCAGACAAGTCCGCCAATGATTAAAAGAATAAGACAAATTTTATCAAACATTTTTTTCACTCCTTTTCGTGATTATTTTTGACCGATATTTTTACTTTATTCAAAGGAATTTTTTATGAAAAAGAACGATTTAGTGAATTTGGAGATTATAGATACAACATTGCAGGGTGCCGGTGTCGGTAAAATAGACGGTTTGACCGTTTTTGTCGACTCTGCCGTTACGGGTGATATTGTTGTAGCACATATTTTAAAAGTCAAGTCAAATTGTGCATTTGCTAAAATTCATGAAATAATTATGCCGTCAAACGACCGAATCGAAAACAACTGCAAAAGCTTTCCGCAGTGCGGTGGCTGTAGCTTTCGGCATATTGATTATAAAAAAGAGCTTTTGATAAAAGAGCTGAATGTCAAAAATAATCTTAAAAGAATCGGTACTGTAGAGCCTGAGCTTGAGCCTATTGTAGGTTTAACCGAGCAAGGCTACCGAAATAAGGCACAGTATCCCGTAGCGTTCGATAATGGTCAACTTAAAATCGGCTTTTTTGCCGGTCATAGTCACCGAGTTGTAGATTGTGATGAATGTCAGCTTCAGCCCGCTGAGTTTTCCGAAGCGGTTTTGAAATTTAAAGAATTTATACTTGAAAACAACATTTCGGTTTATAACGAGGCTGAACATAAGGGTTTAGTTCGCCATATTTACTTCCGTAAAGCTAATGTTACCGGTGAAATTATGGTTTGTCTGTGTTTAAACGGCAAAGAACTGCCTAATCAGGCTGAATTTATAAGAAGAATGCAGTCGGTTTTTGGTGAAAATTTAAAGTCGGCTGTGTTGAATTTCAACCTTGATAAAACCAATGTTATTATGGGTCAGGAGTGTAAAACTATTTACGGTGACGGATTTATTACCGATATTTTATGCGGTGTAAAGGTTCGTATTTCACCGCTATCATTTTATCAGGTTAACCATGATATGGCGGAAAAGCTATATAAAAAAGCTGCCGAGTATGCCGAGCCGAACGGCAAAACTGTTTTGGATTTGTACTGTGGTGCCGGTACAATCGGTCTTTCGATGGCAAATAGTGCTAAAAAAATAATCGGTGTTGAAATTATTCCTGAAGCTATCGAGGATGCTAAGCATAATGCCGAATTAAATAGTTTTACAAATGTAGATTTTATATGCGGTGACGCAGCTAATACTGCAAAAGATTTTAATGAAAATAATATAAAACCCGATGTTGTAATTGTTGACCCACCGAGAAAGGGCTGCGAAATAGAGCTGATTAGAACAATAGCTGAAGATTTTAAGCCGGACCGTGTGGTTTATGTATCCTGCGACCCGTCAACCCTGGCCAGAGATTGCAAAGTATTCAAAGAGCTTAATTACAAAACCGTAAAGGCCGCAACCTTCGATATGTTTCCTCGCACAAGGCACGTCGAAACTATTGTTTGTCTATGTAAACAATAGTTTCAACAACTAAGTTTGCCCTCGCGGGCAAGTGAAGTTGCCTTCGGCAGTGAAGTTCACTACATGAGCGAAGTTTCGCCTGACGGCGAAGTGCGGCAAACTTAACTTCACTTTTGCAAAGCAAAGATTTCACCAAAAAGGAGAAAACAATGAAATTGATTTTTAACGCACTTACAAAATACATAATGGGACTCATTTTAGTTGGTGTGTTCTTGTTTCTTCCCGCATGGT
>CAJGBX010000052.1 GCA_904501685.1 Clostridiaceae bacterium | reverse complement strand
TGATGAGCTAAAGGTTCTCTGTGATGAGATGAGAGACTGTATTATTAATACGGTTTCTCAAAACGGCGGACATTTAGCCTCAAACCTGGGTGCAGTTGAATTAACTGTCGCTTTGCATAAGTGCTTTAATTCTCCTGAGGATACAATTGTTTTCGATGTCGGTCATCAGTGCTATCCGCATAAATTGCTTACCGGCAGATATGAGCAGTTCTGCTCATTGCGTAAGGAGGACGGCATTTCGGGATTTATGAAGCCTGAAGAAAGCCTTCACGATAGCTTTATTACCGGGCATAGCAGTACCTCGGTTTCGTCGGCTTTAGGAACTTGTGTAGCCAATTCTCTCAAGGGAGAGGATGGTTATGCTGTTGCTGTAATCGGTGACGGTGCTTTGACCGGCGGTATGGTTTATGAGGCGTTAAATAATGTTAACAAAAAATATAATAAGCTTATTGTCATTCTTAATGACAATAAAATGTCGATTTCAAGAAGCAACGGCTCTTTAGCAAAACACTTGAGCACTATGCGTGCAACAAAGGGTTATTTTAAATTCAAATCAGGGGTTGAGCGTTTTTTAGTAAAAATTCCGCTTATTGGTCAGTTTTTGCGGTCGATTTTAGTGCATTTTAAGCAAATGGTTAAAAATGCACTCTATCATAGTAATATTTTTGAATCTTTGGGATTTTATTATATGGGTCCTGTTGACGGGCATGATTTAGATAGCTTATGCGAGATTATTGAACTTTCTAAAATTCTTAAACGACCCGTAATTATACACACCAAGACCGTAAAGGGTAAGGGCTATCAGCCTGCAGAGCAAAATCCCGGTGATTTTCACGGAGTTTCAGGATTTAATGTTAAAACAGGTGTGTTACCGAAATCCAAGGAAAGTTTTTCTTCGGTTTTTGGTAATAAATTATTGGAGTTAGCAGCAAAGGATGATAAAATCTGTGCAATAACCGCGGCAATGACGGTCGGCACCGGCTTAAAAGACTTTTCAAAGCGATTTAAGGACAGATTTTTTGATGTTGGAATTGCTGAGGAGCATGCTGTGACCTTTGCCGCGGCTTTAGCGGCTAACGGATTAAAACCGGTATTTGCTGTATATTCAACCTTTTTACAGCGTGGTGTAGACCAGATTATTCACGATGCCGCAATTGCAAATCTGCCGTTAACTTTTGCTATTGACCGTGCAGGCTTTGTCGGTGATGACGGTGAAACACATCAGGGCCTTTTTGACGTTGCGTTTTTGTCAGCAATACCAAATGTTAAGATTTATGCACCGGCTAGCTTTTACGAGCTTCAAAAAATGTTGGAAAATCGATTAAATAATCCTAATGGAGTTGCCGCTATAAGGTACCCCAGAGGCTCTGAACCCGAAAATTCTGATTTCGGTAATGTTTTGGAGGAATTTAATATATTTGGTGACGGGGAAACGGCAATTATTACCTATGGTACATTAATATCAGAGGCTTTAAAAGCCAAGCAATGTCTTGAATCAGAAGATATAAAGGTAACCGTAATAAAGTTGAATGTTGTCAATCCTATTTCTGATGTTTTAATAGAAAAATCAGCTCATTATAGTAATATATTGTTTTTTGAAGAGGGTATTTTAAGCGGCGGTGTTGCCGAGTGCTTTGGTTTTAAGCTGATAAAATTAGGATTTTCCGGAAAATATTTTGTCAGTGCTGTAGAAGATTTTGTAAAGCAGGCCTCTGTTAGTTCTCAGCGTCAAAAATACGGATTAGATTCAAATTCAATGGTTAAAAAAGTAAAAGAGGTATTATCACTTGAACAATAAAAAAAGACTTGATGCGGCGGTGTTTGAACAAGGGTTTTGTGATAGTCGTGAAAAGGCGAAGACCCTTATTATGGCCGGTGTTGTTTATGTAAATAATCAAAAGGCTGATAAGCCGGGTACTACCGTTAAGGAAGACGATATTATTGAGGTTAGAAGTAATCCCTTGAAATATGTCAGCCGAGGCGGTTTGAAGCTCGAAAAGGCTATGGAAAATTTTCCTATAGCTTTAGAGGGGAAATTCTGTGCTGATATTGGTGCTTCAACCGGTGGATTTACAGATTGTATGCTTCAAAACGGTGCTTCTAAGGTGTATGCAATAGACGTTGGTTACGGTCAGCTTGCTTGGAAGCTGAGAACCGATGATAGGGTCGTAAATATGGAGCGTACGAATTTCAGATATGTAACGCATGTTGAGATTCCTGAGGAATTAGATTTTTGCTCGGTTGATGTTTCGTTTATTTCGCTTTCGATAATTGTTCCCGTTATGCGTGAGCTTATGAAATCAGGCGGCGAAGCCGTTTGCCTTATAAAACCACAGTTTGAGGCAGGGAAGGATAAGGTTGGCAAAAAGGGTGTTGTTCGTGATAAGAGCGTACATATCGAAACGGTTCAAAAAACTATTGATATGATTATTGCGAATAATTTAACTGTTTTAGGCTTGACATATTCGCCCGTAAAAGGGCCTGAGGGTAATATTGAGTACCTGGTTTATATCAGAAAAACCGATATTGGTGAAAATCTTTGCTCGGTTACCGTAGAAGATGTTGTAAATGCCTCGCATCAAGAGCTTGATAAGTAAAAAAAATATTTAAGGGAGGAATATTTTTGAAAATCCTCATAGTTTATAATAAAGAAAAATCAATAGGATTAGAGCTGGCATATAAGGTTTCGGATATTCTGACCCTAAGCGGTACTGAAACTGTTATTTCGGAGTTTTCCAGGGAAATAAATTCTTGCTGTAAAATGCCTGATGATATTGACGCAGTTGTAGTAATTGGCGGTGACGGTACAATTTTAAAGGTTGCTAAAGCTGCTGCTGAACATAACTATCCGATTTTAGGTATAAACGCCGGAAGACTTGGATATTTGGCTTCGGTTGACAGTGATAATTTAGAGGTTTTAAAGCGTTTATCCGACAACGATTTTTCAATTGAAACAAGAATGCTTTTAAAGGCGGAAAAAATTGTTGACGGTAAGGTTGTGGATGTTTGCCACTGCTTAAACGATGCCGTAATATCTAAAAATACCTTGTCTAATGTAATCGATATAAATTTAAAAATAGGTAATGATACTATAAACTACCGAGCCGACGGTATAATCGCTTCAACTCCAACCGGCTCAACGGCTTATTCGCTTTCAGCAGGCGGTCCGGTTGTTGACCCCGAGCTTCAGTGCTTTGTGTTAACTCCGGTTTGTCCGCATACCTTAGTTGCACGCTCGGTCGTTTTAGACGCATCGCATGAGGTTTACATAAATATCTCAAGCGGTGATTTATCGTCGATTCAGCTGTTGTGTGACGGACGTAAAGCTTATGAAATTGATGATAAAACTACAGTAAAGATTTCAAAATCCGATTTAAAGGCACAATTTATCAAATTAAACAATATTTCGGTATATAAAGTATTTTCCGAAAAAACCTATAATTATTAAAATAAAGGGGGAATGTTCAATGAAAAAGGAAAGACAAGCCAAGATTTTGAGTCTGATAAACGAATTTCCAATTGATACTCAGGAGGAACTTCAGCAACGCTTAAGCGACTTGGGTTTTGATGTTACTCAGGCAACAGTATCACGTGATATAAAAGAGCTTCGAATTGTAAAAATGCTTGATGCCGGTGGAATATACCGTTATGCCGTAAGCGGAACAAGCAATGGTAAATCCTTAAAATATATAGATATTTTCAGTCATTCTGCTATTTCGGTTGAATATTCCTCTAATGATGTTGTTATTAAGTGTCATGCAGGTATGGCTCAGGGTGCTTGCGCATCTTTGGATATGATGAAGTGTGAAAATATACTCGGCACCTTGGCTGGCGATGATACTATTTTTGTTATTGCTAAGTCAGCGCAAGATGCTAAAAATCTTTGCGAAATGCTGAGAAAGTTGATTTAAAGGTAGCTTATGTTAAAAGCAATCAATATTGAGAATATAGCAGTTATCGAAAAATGTAATATTGATTTTAATGAAGGATTTAACTGCCTGACGGGTGAAACCGGCGCAGGTAAGTCAATTATTATTGACTCTATAAATGCAGTTACCGGCCAGCGTACATCTAAGGATTTGGTACGTACAGGCTGTGATAAGGCCTTCGTTTCAGCAGTGTTTGAGGATATTTCAAACGAAGTTATTGCAAAATTATGCGAGTATGGCATATATGCCGAGGATAACAGTGTAATTTTATCACGTTCTATTACTGCTGATGGCAGAAATACCTGCAAAATCAATGGAATTACAGTAAATGTTTCGGTTTTGCGTGAAATTGGTGAAATTTTGGTTAATATTCACGGCCAGCACGATAATCAGGCATTGCTCAACCCTGATACACACTGCGGTTTTGTAGACTCCTTTGGCGGATATGCCGATATCTTGAGCGATTACCGTGATTGTTATTCGAAACTTCGTGATGTACGTAAAAAACTAAAATCATTAAATACTGACGAAAATGAAAAGTTGAGACGGATTGATTTGTTAAAATATCAAATCAATGAAATTGAAGCTTCAAATATAACCGTAGGTGAGCTTCAGGGTTTACTTGAAAGACGTGAGCTAGTCAGAAATTCCGAAAAAGTTAGAATGTCACTTTCAATGTGTCTTAGTTTGCTTTCAGGCGACGACAATATATCAGGTGTTGAGACAATGATAGCTCAGAGTCTGCAGGAGTTTTCATCGGTTTCAAAATTACTGCAGGGTTATGAAAAAATCTTAGAGAGATTTGATTTTGCAGTATCTGAAATCAGTGATATTTCGGCTGAAATAAGAGCGTTAAATGATAGCTTCGATTTCGACTTAAATGAGCTTGATAATTTAGAGCAGCGTATTGATTTGATAAAATCTTTAAGCAGAAAATACGGCGGCGACGAGACGTCAGTTCTTCAGTATCTGGATAATGCTAAGGCTGAGTTGGAAAATATCACATCATCAGATGAGCTGATTTTGGAGCTTGAAAAGCAATCCGATGCTTTAGAAGATAGCTTGATTGAAAAAGGTGAGAGGTTAACTGCCGCCCGTACAATGGCTGCAGATGAGTTTAGTAATAAAATTTATGATGTTTTACGGTACTTGGAAATGCCAAATGTGGTATTTTCGGTTAAGATAGAACCGAAAATTTATTCAGCTGACGGTTGTGATAGGGTTGAATTTTTAATTTCGGCCAATAAAGGTCAAGAGGCAAAACCTTTATCTAAAATTGCTTCAGGCGGTGAATTATCACGTACAATGCTTGCAATTAAAAGTGTTATGGCTGATTTTGATAACTGTGATACACTTATTTTTGATGAAATCGACAGTGGCATCAGCGGCAAGGCCGCTGATAAGGTTGGTCGCCAGCTTAAGCAACTTTCTAAGCTTCGGCAGGTGCTATGTGTTACACATTTGGCACAGATTGCCGCCGCCTCTGACGGCCATTATCAAATAATGAAATCAACCACCGAAAGTAATACTTATACACAAGTTTTACCGCTTGAGGGTGACTTGAGAATTAAGGAAATTGCAAGAATTATGTCAGGTGCTAATATGACGGAAAATCTTTACAATTCTGCTAAAGAACTTATTGAAAATCATAAACACATATGATATAATCTAACACATCGTGTTTGGGAGGAATTAAAAATGACTTGTTATGACGAGCTTGTAGCCCGCGGTCTTATAGCACAGGTTACAAATGAGAATGAAATCAGAGAAATGGTAAACGCCGGTAAGGCAACCTTTTATATAGGCTTTGATCCGACTGCCGATAGCTTACATGTTGGTCACTTTATGGCTCTGTGCCTTATGAAGAGACTTCAAATGGCAGGGAACCGTCCAATTGCACTTATTGGCGGTGGTACCGGTTATATCGGTGACCCGTCGGGTAGAACCGATATGCGCAATATGATGACTCCTGAGACTATTCAGCATAACTGTGACTGCTTCAAAGCGCAGATGTCAAAGTTTATTGAATTTGGCGAAGATAAGGCTCAAATGGTAAACAATGCCGATTGGCTTTTAAAGCTCAATTATATTGAACTGCTTCGTGAGGTCGGTGCCTGCTTCTCGGTTAATAATATGCTTCGTGCCGAGTGCTACAAGCAGCGTATGGAAAAGGGTCTTTCATTCTTAGAGTTTAACTATATGATTATGCAGTCTTATGACTTCTATTATCTATTTAAGGAATATGGCTGTAATATGCAGTTTGGAGGCGACGACCAGTGGTCAAATATGCTTGGCGGTACCGAGCTTATACGTAAAAAACTAGGTAAAGATGCTCACGCTATGACTATCACCTTACTGCTCAATTCTGAAGGCAAAAAAATGGGTAAAACTGCTAATGGTGCAGTTTGGCTTGATGCTAATAAGACATCACCTTATGAGTTTTTCCAGTATTGGCGTAATGTTGACGATGCAGATGTTGTTAAGTGTATGAAGCTTTTGACCTTTATTCCTCTTGAGGAAATTTATGAGTATGAGAAATTAGAGGGTAGTGAGCTGAACGCCGTTAAGGAACGCTTGGCATTTGAGTTAACTAAAATGATTCATGGTGAAGAGGAAGCAAAGAAGGCACTTGATACTGCTCGTTCACTTTTCTCGGGCGGTAATAAGGCTGATATGCCGAGTACTGAGATTTCTTGCGATATGTTTAATGATGGAACAATCGGTATTTTGGATATTATGCAGCTTGCAGGTTTGATTCCGTCAAAGGGTGAGGGAAGACGACTGATTCAGCAAGGCGGTGTATCGGTTGATGACGTTAAAATTACCGATCCGAATACCCGTTATACTATCGAGTCATTAAGCGGTGAGGGCATCGTTGTCAAAAAGGGTAAAAAGGTATTCCATAAGGTTACGGTAGCCTGTTAATAAAATTAATAGAAATAAATTAAGGCACATTCCTTGAATGGAATGTGCCTTAATTATACCGATTTATAGCTTTAAGATTGTTTAAAATTAAAATCTTGCTAATCTTGATAAATCGTCATCTAAGATAATGGTTACAAATTTTACCGAAAACATATCGCATACAATTAAGGTTTGCGGCTCAATTGCCTCAAGTATAAAATAACTTGCTCCAACCTCGTGCAGCACGCCGACGCGTTGTTCAATTGTTTCGCCTATGAAGAAGTCAGCTCTTACCCAATGACCGATATATTGGCTTAAATATGCAGGTAAAAAGCTCATATTAGTCAGAGTTTCAGGTGTGAAACTAATACTTTGAGTGCCGGTTGTTGTAGGTCGCATATTATTGACTTGATTGCTGTTGTTTGGTCTTACAATCATTGAATTATTCTGGTTACTGTTCCAGTTTTGTGCAGGCCCGGAATTGTTACTGCTCATATTCCTCCAATTTTGTTGAGGTACAAATGAATTATTCATATTCATATTCATATCAGAATTGTTACCACATCCATGACCTAATGAAGTATCGCTATAGTAATAATTTCTGTTCATACGGTTGATTTCTGCTCTTTCAGAGGCTGTCAGGTTGCCGACTGCAGGGTTAAAACCTCCGTTTGTGTTAATATTATTTAGGTTTGTGTTTGAGCCCATATTATTCATATAAATAAATATCTCCTTAAATTATGTTTCCCAATAAAGGGATGTTGGTCTATAAAAACAGTGTTGATTTATTCTAGTGTGAAATATGCCGGAGCCGTTTCTTGGAAAATACTGTTCACAGGTGCTGGAAAACGGGTTGAAATACCATAAGCAATCACCAACTAAAGATAAAACACCGCCGCCTAATGCCCAATCAGCTATTTCATAGTTTTCAGCAGTTGGTGACATATTATAGATGTTTTGAGGGTTGTATTGACCTCTGATTTCGGTACGCGCACAGTCAAACTGATATTCTTGAAATATTACATTTTGAATATTTCCGCCGCCGGTTCTCAGGTATTCTCCGCCTGAAACATGAACCCGGTTCATAACAACCGTTGCAACGGCCTGCATTCCGGTGTAGCCTTCACCGCCGGCCTCACACTGAATTATTCTGGCTAATAATTCTCTTGCATTAAATGGCATATTTACTCCTTCTTTTGGACACGGTCTATAATATCATATGAATTAAAATGCTTTTTGACATAATTAAAACCGCCAAAAAAATTGGCGGTTTTGCATTAATTTTTAGGCTTAAATCCGGCAATCGGATTTTTGTTAAAGGCATCTTCAAGCTGACTGCTTGAAACGTGAGTATATATCTGAGTTGTACTTAAGCTTTCGTGTCCTAATATATCCTTTAAAACACGGATATCAACATTTCCAAGCTGATACATAAGTGTTGCGGCAGTATGCCGAAGCTTGTGTGTTGAAAATCCTTGACCGCCCAGTCCTGCTTTTTCTAAAAAACTGTAAACAATATGCTGAACGGTTTTATTGCTGATACGCTGACGACGAGAGCTTAAAATAAGTGCATATTTGTCTTTAAGGGCAACACCGTCAACCGGTCTGACCTTCATATATTGCTCAATAGCATCCTTACAGGCACCGTTTAAATAGATTATTCGTTCTTTATTGCCTTTACCAAGTATTTTAATTGAGCCATCATCCTTAATGTCGGTGTAATTCAATGAGCAAAGCTCACTTAAACGCATACCGCAGTTTAAGAATAAAGTTAAAATCATATAATCTCGCTCTTTATTAGGACCGTCAACTGACCTTAATAATTCAAAGCTTTGTTCTAAGGATAGGTGCACCGGCAAGGATTTGCGTAATTTAGGTGTATCAAGCTGCGCTGCAGGATTTACATCGAGTATGTGAACGTTGTTAGTTAAATATTTAAAGAAACCTCTTAGGCAGCAAACCTTGCGAGCTCGTGCGGCTTCCTTGTTGTTACGCTCATTTTTACAATATACGATAAATCCGTATAAATCTGATATTGTGACAGATTTTAAAAGTTCGGCATTAATGTCATTAGTTTCAATTTTATTAAATTCAGTATCCTCATGAACTAAACCTCTTTGGAGCTTTAAATAACGGAAAAAGAGTGTTAAATCTCGGTAATATTCCTCAATAGTTTTAGCAGATTTACCTTTAATAGTTTCATTATAGGTTAAATAATCTCGCAAAATAGGGGAGACAGAATTTAATATTTCACGATTCAAATTATACGCCATCCTTACCAATTGATTGTGATTAAATGATGAATATAAAACATTAATATAATGCATTAATACGAAATAATTGTATCAGTTGTCATTGATTTTTTCAATTGATAAACTGTATAAAATTAATTAATCAATTTGTTCAATTATACAAAATTAATTTAATTATTATACAAAATCGCAATATTATCGATATTA
>CAJGBX010000051.1 GCA_904501685.1 Clostridiaceae bacterium | reverse complement strand
GTGAAACAACACCTAATGTATTTTCTCATGTAGAGATTGTCGGCTCCAAGGTTGATAACAGCTATCTTGGCAAGACTTTGACACTTACAGTTAAAGCACAAGCCGTACAGAGTGAAAACAACCCCATTACCGACGGTAATACCTATACCGCCTCCGGTTGGCCTAAGGAGGCAAATGAATGAAAAAGATAATTACTTTACTTGTTATATTTATTGTTGCTCTATCCCCTGCCCTGCCTGTATATGCGGCAGACGGCAAGGTGACCTACAGCGAAAACGCAGGCAACTTTATATTTGAGCCAGGTAGCGAACATTCTCTAACCGACCTCTTCCCGAACTTCAAAGGCGTTATGCCCGGAGATGCCTTGACACAGCAAATCACCGTAAAAAACAATGCGGATAACAAGGTTAAGGTTAAAATTTATATGCGTTCGCTCGGAGCACATGAGGATTCTATTGAATTTCTCTCTCAACTCGGGTTAAAGGTAGCCAAGAGTGACGATAACAAAATGGCGTATATGTTCGACGACACCGCCAATGAAACGGCTCAACTCACCGATTGGGTATGTTTAGGCACCCTATATTCGGGCGGTGAGGTCAATTTGGACGTAACCTTGAACGTTCCCGTAGAACTCCCTAACGAGTTCCAGAATAAGATCGGCTATCTCGATTGGGAATTTATGATTGAGGAATTCCCCGTAGAGCCGGACGATCCCCAAGCTCCGCAAACCGGAGATAATAGCAATATTGATTTATGGTTTGCACTGATTCTCGTGTCCCTTGCTGCGTTAATTATTCTTTTAGTATGGCGTAAAAAGGATAAGGAGAACATCGATACCGCCATGAAGCGCTGATTAAGGAGGAATAAGGCGTGAAACCCAATGCAAAGAAAACACTCTATAAACGAATAGCCTTAGCCCTCAGCCTGTGCGCGTTGCTCATTTGGGCAATCCTCGGCACCGGAGCATCACTGGCATGGTTTACTGATACCTCACCTGAGATCAACAACATATTCCATTTTGCTGAATTTGATGTGGAAGTATCCCACTACATCGGCGAGGGTAAATGGGATGAGGTTGACAGCCAGACCAAAATATTTGATGAAAAAGCGCTATATGAACCCGGCTACGTGCAGGTCGTATATCTAAAAGTGGAAAACAAAGGCACACTTCCTTTTGAATTCTATACTGCTGTAAATGTAAACGGCTGTATCGTTGCAACCAATGTGTTCGGTCAAGAGTTTATGCTGCAGGATTACTTAAAATTCGGTGTTATCACCAATATGGACGAAAAAGATATTATCAACGGCTCGTTAGAACGTGAAATTGCAAAAGATGCCGCAAAAATCCTTGTAAAAGAAATTGCAGAAAGACCCTTGCACAATTATGATACCAACCCCGCCACGTTACAACCGAAAGAAACGGCATTTCTTGCATTGATTGTCCGTATGCCGGAAGAAGTCGGCAACGTTGCTAACTATCGCGGTGAAACGATCCCAAAGGTCAATCTTGGCATTACCGTCAAGGCAGACCAAATTCAAGACTAACCACCTAACAGCAAATTTTTAAAAGGAGGACGATAGTATGAGAGAAATTATAAACGAATTTTTCTACATACCCAAGTACGGAAAAATACGTGAAAAAGTAATACTGACACGCTTAGTCACAACAATTGCCGTCGTAATTATCTGTCTGGTAGCAATGAGTTTAACCGCCTACACATATTTTTCTAAAAATATCACCTCCGCTTTTAACACCATTAAAGCAGCAAATTTTGAGGCGAATGTTTTGATTACAATAACGGATTCAAATAATGATCCAGTTACTGTTACAAAAGAAGGCAAAATTCAAACCGCAACCTTGGATGTCGGAGAATATACTGTGTTACTTACCAAAGGCACAAGCACCGCTAAAACAGGTTTTTGTATCATAACAATCGGCAATAATGACTACTATACACAGCAGATTGGCGTTGATGTAGGAAGAAATCTGACAGACGGAAGCGCAAGTGTGACATTCACATTGAAAGTGTCATCTGCCACAAAGATAGAAATCCTTTCTCATTGGGGCACATCTTCTTGCTACGGATATGGTGAACAAAGCGACAATCCGATATATATCGAAAGCGGAGATAAGATTGAACTGACTGCTTCAACCGTTGGTAACGACGAAACTCATTCTAATGATGGACAGGGTGATACTGAAAATAATACAAGTACCGAGACAACTGCTCCTCCTTCCACCGAAAAAACGGAGTCTTCTCAAACCACTTCCGAAACAACGGATACGAGTAATCATACGACTACGACAGAGACGAGCAGTTCAACAGAGCCTTCTTCCCCGGTAAACACCACCGAGCCTGCAGAAACTGAGTCAACAAGTACCACAGCAAGCACAGAAACTAAACCTACAGAATAAAAAACACCTACCTGTCGTGGTAGGTGTTTTTTATCTTTTATATTATTTTTAATCAAGCCATCTCAAATATGACTCTACACATACGGTTTGTATTACTTAACAGTTATCTTAATATCACCCGTATCTGTAATAATTTCACATTTACCGCCATCCATTGTTTTAGGGATTTCCACATCTCCTGTATCGGTATTAGTAAAAAACACCTTATTTGAAAGCAAGCTGCCACTAACATCCCCTGTATCTGTTTTTACATATATCTCATTAGCATCACAACTGTTAAATTTCACATCACCCGTGCTTCTCTTAATTGAAAACTTTTCAGCAGCAATAACATTATTCAAGGAAACATCACCCGTGCTTCCGCTTGATATAAAGCTTTTGCACGCTATGTTGTTAAGTTTTGCTTTGCCTGTTGACACTAGGACCTTAACATCACCCTCACAGCTCACGCTTGAAACGGTCACATTGCCAGTGGAAACTGAAAGGTCAAGCGAGCCAACGGCGGTATTCTCTACAAAAATATCTCCGGTACTTGTTTTAATTTTAATCATTTCAGAAGCGGATGCACAGTTGGTTACATTACCCGTACTTTCTGAAATATCAATACTCGCAAATTTAAAGTCTTTAGGTATTTTAACATCGCCCGTACTTGACTTTACAGAAAGCATACCATATTCGCCCTGTGGGATAGATACTGTGATTTTGGGTGTACCGAAATTAATACCGATATACTCATACCATTTTCTCGTATCGACAGCTTCTATTACAAGTGTGCTGTCCTTTACAGTAACCGAATGCTTTACGTTTTTCTGTTCATAGCAAGAAACCGAGGTTATTTGGTTTTCAGAAGGCACAAACACAATATCAGCTGTATCAGTTTTAACGAATATATCTTTATAATTTTCATTAATTTCATAACCGTTACGTTCATACTTGACAGTTGATATTTTGGTAAAATCCCATTTAAGCATTGACATCACACCTCCAAAAACAAAACATCCAATCAACACCAGAGAAACTGCTATAACAAGCCATACTTTTGTTTTCGTTCTCATTACACTTTCTCCTTACTTATAAAGCAATTTTTAATCCATATCCCCATTTTCTTTGTCAGTATCAAAATGCCATTTGTTGCCGCTTTACATCCATAAAACATAAATATAGAAAGTCCTGCACAAATAATTCCCGCAGCAAGCATAGCAACGCCTGAAGCACCGTTACCGCCTGCAACAAACACGACACACGCTAGTAGACCGGCAATAGCACCGGCAGCGATTGACACAAAAACTGCCCACAGGGAAATTATCACTGCCCACAATGAAATGTAAAGTGAACAAATTACCGATACCGCGGCGATACCCAATGAAAGCCATATTGGAGAGCCAAGGGCCAGCAAAATGATTTCACCCACACTTAACCGTCTTGTAGGTTTTATTCTTTCTTTAGCAATTTTTGAAAGAGGAATATCTGCTACTATCTGTTGAATGATGTCACTAACAGAACCTACTGCCGAAACTGCTTTTTCTTCCGAAAGACCTTCTTCTATTCTGTCGTCAATCATTTCGCTATAAAACGTCAAACGTTCCTCAATATCATCCTGAGGCAATCCGGACAAACCTTTACGCAACTGCGTAAGAAATTCCTGTTTACTCATTGCCATCATCCTCCTTAGTAACAAATTTATATATGGATAAGATTTCCTTCCACTCTCTTTTAAAATCCTCAATGCGTTTCAAGCCTTCGTCAGTGATATGGTAATACTTTCGAAGTCTGCCGCCGTGCTCAGCTGTGTGTACAGTCAGCATATGTGCTGTTTCCAAGCGTTTTAAAATGGTGTATAAGGTCGATTCCGAAAGTTCAATATACGGCTTCATATCCTTAATAATCTTATAGCCATATGAATCTTCACTTTTAATAGCTGCTAAAACAGAGACATCTAAGAGACCTCGTTTTAATTGAATATCCATACTATACCTCCCTTCACGTTATACATCATATCACGAAGTATTGATTTTGTCAATATTTCTTAATTGAAATATAAAACTAATCTTAAACAAGCAAAAAACAGACCAATCTTGGTCTGTTTTTGCTTGCTTATTCAAATTTTTGCATATTTTCGGTATACAACATATCCCGATTAATTAAAACAACCTCAGGTCTGCGATTACCTGCACCCTCAAATGATTGTAAAAACAACTGAGGATTTACAGTTTCCTGGTTACCTGCAGGCAAAACCACCCTGACAGTCAAGGTATCCCCTGTTATTTCAGTATCAACCGACCTTATCTTTTCTGCCAAATTAAGTAGAGTGACCTTGTTCTTTTTACCCTTTTTCTCGGCTAAAATGGCATTGCTGTGCAAAAGCTTTTCAAAAGATTTCAGTAAATCAGCATCAGCATCACGCAAGGTCAAGGTGTAGGAAGCATATTTCAGCTCGGGCACCTTGCACCAAGGTTCGGCAACATTAAGAATATCAATACCCTCTGCCGCCTTTTCCTTAAGACATTTTAAAATCTGCTCATTGGTAAAATCATCATCAGTGATTTTCAAATCAATCACATCATAATCGGTAGTAAGTCCTAATGACATCGGCAGTGCAAAGGTCATATACAAGTGCTGATTAAAGCCTTCGGTATACCACGCAGGAATTTTTGCCGATTTAAAAAGTCTTATCATATAACGGTTCATATCAAGATGCGAAACATACTTCATACGTCCGCGTTTTGCATAAAATACTCTAACGCTTCTCAACACAAACACCTACTTTCATACAAGCGGCACCGCAATTAGAACATTTTTCACGGCAGTTTTCAGTTGTAGCCGCAGCGTGTGCCAAACGGTTTTCCTCTTGCAAAAACTTTTCGGAAACCAAGTAATCCAAATGGCTCCAAGGTAAAATTTCTGCGAAATCACGTTGACGGTGATTGTAAAACTCAGGATTTACACCTGCAATTTCAAACGCCTTAAGCCACTTTTCATAATCAAACATTTCACCCCAGCCGTCAAATTTACAGCCAAGCTTATGTGCCTCATAAATAACCTGACCGAGTCTTCGGTCACCGCGGGCAAATACACCCTCTAAAATACTTGTTTTAGAATCATGCCAGCTCAAGGATATTTTCTTGGTAGTAACACTTTCAACAAGCAGTTTTTGCTTACGCTCTACCTCAGCCAAATCATCCTGCGGTTCATATTGAAAAGGTGTAAACGGTTTCGGAACAAAAGTCGAAACGCTGATTGACACATTGACCGACTTGCCCTTAGGTTTTTCAGGCATATCGTAAAACATATTGACAATTTTTTGACCCAAAGCGGTAATGCCGATTAAATCCTCATCTGTTTCGGTTGGAAGTCCAAGCATAAAGTAAAGCTTTACCGAGGTATATCCACCTTTAAATGCCGTGAGGCAGGTGCGCATAATTTCCTCTTCGGTGACATTTTTGTTTATAACATCACGAAGCCTTTGTGTACCAGCCTCGGGCGCAAAGGTAAGTCCCGATTTTTTAACCTTTTTAATTTTTTCCAAAAGCTCAGGTGAAAAGTTGTCCACTCTTAAAGAAGGCAGAGAAATACTTACCTTTTGTCGGTCACTCCACTGAAGCATTTCACTTAACAAAGACTCAAGCTCGGTATAATCGCTTGTACTAAGCGAGGAAAGTGAAATTTCCTCATAACCGGTATTCTCGCAAAGGCACTTGGCCTGACGGTTTACGGTTTTAGCACTTTTTTCGCGTACAGGACGATAAATAAAGCCTGCCTGACAAAAACGGCAGCCGCGAATACATCCTCTGAAAACCTCTTGAACTGCTCTGTCGTGAATAATTTCAATAAACGGTGTAACAAAGGTTTCGGGATAGAAACAATTATCCAAGTCCTTGATAATACGTTTTTTTACTGTCGAGGGAGCACCGTTTTTAGGTAAAATAGCTTTAATTATGTTATCATCATTGTACTCAACATTATAAAGTGACGGTACATACACACCCTCAATTTTAGCAGCTCTCTTCAAGAACTCCTCTTTCGAAGTGCCGTTGTCCCTACATTCACGGTAAAGGTCGATAAGCTCTAAATCGACCTCTTCACCCTCACCTAAAAAGAAAATATCAACGAAATCAGCCAACGGTTCAGGGTTACAAGCACAAGGGCCGCCTGCAACCACTAGATTTTTCAGTCCCTTACGCTCACCGGACCTTAACGGAATGCCGCTTAAATCGAGCATATTAAGTACATTGGTATAACAAAGCTCATACTGTAAAGTAAAGCCGATAATATCAAATTCGGTCAACGGGTCATGGCTTTCAAGGGCAAAAAGAGGAATATTATTTTCACGCATAACCTCTTCAAAATCAACCCAAGGTGCAAATACACGCTCACACCAGATATCCTCTCGTGAATTGAATTGAGAATACAAAATCTTCATACCAAGGTGAGACATTCCAACCTCATATGTATCAGGAAAGCAAAAGGCAAACCTTACATCAACCTTTGACTTGTCCTTTATAACGCTTCCCTGCTCGTTACCGGCATATCGTCCCGGTTTTTGGCAGGTAAGCAACAGCTGTTCTATTTTTTCTTCTGTCATTTTTTCACGTCCTGATAATTACTCATAAACCCAAAAGCGGGATATATTTAATATTATAAGATAAATTCCCAATAAAAGCAATGACGGATTTGAAGTATTTTTTACGGCAACTGCAATTCCGAGCACCAAAACCCCAATTGACACACCTATTGACACCAGCTTTACTGTCAATTGTACGTTGCCATTATAGTATCTTTCAAGTAAATTTCTTAAAACAGTTCCACCGTCGAGACCCTTTATCGGCAAAAGGTTTATAATGCCCACCAAGAACTGCACCACGCCAAATGCCGCCAACAAAAGACTGTCAAAATAAACACCTGAAAAATAAAAGACTACCGAAAATACAATATTTACCAAGGGTCCTGCCAAAGCAACCGATATACTTTCTTTTGCCGTACAATAAGCATTTCCTACTATAAGAACACCGCCTAACGACATTTTTACCGATTTAGGTGCTATTCGGTTTAGCTTCATCACAATCAGATGTCCTATTTCATGAAGCAGCACCGCAAAAAGTGATGCCGACATCATTCCTGTTTTATCGGTAACAAGTAAAAAAGCCAACACCACAGCAAAGGGTACCGAAACAAAAAATTCTATATCCAACAGTCTGAAAGTCATACCTCACTCACACTGCCTAACATCCACTCAGGGTCAATTCTATAACCGCCTACCCTTATTTCAAAATGCAAATGCGGACCGGTTGACCTGCCTGTACTGCCGACCAAGCCGATCAAATCCCCTTTTTTCACAATATCTCCTTTTTCAACTTTTAATTTGCTGCAATGTGCATATAGTGTTTCAACATTTTCGGAGTGCGAAATAATTATGTAATACCCATAGGTGCTGCTAAAGCCTGCTGAGGTCACAGTGCCGTCGAGTGTGGCATAAATATCAGTGCCTTTTTCAGCGGCAATATCAATGCCGTTATGCATACAGTAAATACCGGTTACGGGATTGACCCTATAGCCGTATTTAGATACAATCTTACCCGATGTCGGACGCAAAAAGGTATTTACACCGCTTTGCACCGCAGTATTTTCAACACTGTCCGGATTGGTTATGTTACCCGAAACCGTACCGTCAATTTCCTCGTCATATTCCTCGCCGGTATTCTCATTTTCGTCAGTAATTTCGGTTTCCTCATCATATGTTGACTCCTCATTTTCAGTATATACCTGCGGAGCCTTAACCGGTTCCTCGGATTTTGGGGTCAAAACTTCGGATGCTAAGGTAATACCGTCAAAGTTTTTATGATACCAACGGCTTAATTTCACGTATGCTTCACCGCCAAAAATACGTATACCTACACCAAAGGCCAAAATCACTCCAACAGTTACGGTTTGCAGTAACAAAATGTTGAGCTTGTGGTCACCCGACTGTCTTTGCCGGCTTTGTTTCATCACCTGCATAATATCAATCCTTTCATAATAGAATATTATGCAGACAAGTTTTTAAAAATAACAAAAGTGCAGTTTTTACACTGCACTTTAAAAAAACTATTTTTTCGAACGAATCATTTTCGGTTTTTTATAAGCCTTAACAATTGAAATAATTCCGAAAATAACCAAAGGGATAAACAAAAGGAAAAACAACGGTCCCAAATACCAAATAACACCGTAAACCGGCACTAAAAAAGCAAATAAAGCATAGTTCAGAATATCATAAAGCGTTTGATTGGTGATATTTCCGGTGGCGAATAAGCCAAGTAACACAAAGGAAATGATAAACAAAGCATTATAACCGAAGCTTAAGAAAATCATTACCTTATTTTTAAACAGATATCCAAACACTGCCAACGCAATCAAAAACACAAAAAACAGTATTGAAACAACTGCATATGACAACGGCATTACAAGCTGCTGACCGGCATTGTTGTCTACTTTAAAAAGGTCTTGAATAATATCAAACCAACCAAAAACACCGCATAACACATACAGTAAAACAAAAAGCACAACCGAACCCGAGGTCAAGGTTGATTTA
Source organism: Clostridiaceae bacterium (assembly GCA_904501685.1). Taxonomy (GTDB): domain Bacteria; phylum Bacillota; class Clostridia; order Oscillospirales; family Acutalibacteraceae; genus UMGS172. The sequence continues at coordinate 364 of CAJGBX010000051.1, read as the reverse complement.
TGTTTAATTGCAAAAGCCTCCATAAAAATTAACTCCTTCCCGTTGAACCGAAGCCGCCGTCGGAACGCTCGGTTTCATCAAGCTCACTTACCTCTTCTACCTCAGCCATTATAACGGGAGCTATAACCATTTGAGCAATTCGGTCACCGTTTTTAACAGTATATTCACTGTCTGATAAATTTATAAGACCTACCTTTACCTCACCTCGATAGTCACTGTCAACAACACCTACGCAGTTAGAAAGAGTGATTCCGCTTTTAATAGCTAAGCCACTTCTGGCATATATATAAGCAACATAACTGTTTGATTCCAAAGCAATTGCAATGCCGGTGGGTATCAAGGCACGCTGACCGGGTTTAAGTAC
>CAJGBX010000050.1 GCA_904501685.1 Clostridiaceae bacterium | reverse complement strand
AGAAAATCCGGTAGTAAGAACAGGCTATCCCCTAATAGCAAGTTGAATCTGCCGAAACGAGCGACAGGCGTAAAAGACCATTCGCTATTTGATGAAGAGATTGCCCGTATGCGACAGTTAGCTACCCAACAAGGCAGACAAGACGTAGTTATCGCTATAGACTTTGCTAGTGAATTTGGTCTACGGCTTGAAGAGATCTGCACGCTAAGAGTTGAATACCTAATGTCGGCGTTAAAGACCGGACAGCTTGTTATAAAAGGCAAAGGCGGTCAGACGAGAGCAATTGATTTAAGCACAAAGCAACGAAGTATTATTACTAAATATTTAGATTATGCCCGATGTTCAGGCAGATACCCAAGAGATTATTTAATATCAGGCAGTGAAAAAGGCGGTGTACAGAGAGAAAAACGTTCTTTGCAGAACTGGATGAGCTATAACAGAAAATATTTTATGTTAGAAAACCGAGAGGATTTAAGCGAAGACGGTAAAAAGCAAAGAACTGAAACAATCTCTTGGCACAGTCTGAGACATACCTATGCACAACGCACCTATGAACAAGCATTGCAAGAAAGACCAAAAAAGGCTCGCAAAATCGTGAGCGAAAACTTGGGTCACCACAGAACCGAAGTGACAAGAATTTACTTGGCTGATAAGCCGAAGAAAAAGTAATCTATTAATTAAAATTGTGAAGGAAGAATTTAAATTGACTACAATATCCTGCTGACGAAAATCCGTAGGATTGATATATAGGGACAATCAAAGGAAGAATGTAACGGCGGTGACATCCGTCACTGCCTGTAAGGAGAATTTTTATGTTATATGTTTCGAAGCCTACCTCCGGCGGAAATGGAGGCAAATAATATAGGAGGTATCGCCAATGAAAGAGGTTCCAATTTGGGAGAAAACCACTTTAACGCTGACAGAAGCCGCAGCCTATTCGGGCATTGGTATTAACAAACTCAGAAAACTGTCCGATAAGGTTGATTGTACTTTCGTGCTGTTCAACGGCACAAAGCGGCTGATCAAGCGAAGAAAATTGGATGAATATATAGAAAAGAATTATTCCATTTAATTAACTTTCTTTACAGGCCTGTCAGCTCCGAAAGAGTACTTGTAAAGATAGCGGATTTATGTTATAATATAGATACTATCATAGTGCTTTTCAATGCTGACAGGTATTGAAAGGAGCTAGATAAATATGACTGCAAAGAAAGGTAAAGGTAGAAGATTAGATAAGGATCGGGTTACACTCCGCAAGGGTGAATCCCAAAGAGCAGACGGAATTTATGATTACCGTTGGAGCACTCCCGATGGTAAGCGCCACTCGATATACGCAGGCACCCTTGAGGAGCTTCGAGAACGAGAAGAACAAATTATCCTTGATAAAAGGGACGGCATTAAAACGGAGATCCGTTTGATAACGGTAAACGAAGTTTTTGACTTGTGGTGTGATCTGAAACGTGGTTTAAAGCATAACACTTTTCAGAACTACAAGTATATGTACAATATGTTTGTACGCCCAACGTTCGGCAAGCTTCGGATTGCGAATGTCAGAAAATCCGATGTAAAGAGGTTTTATAACCGCCTTGCAGATGAACGAATTTTGACCATAGCAACCATTGATAATGTGCATACAGTTCTGCATCAAGTATTTAACTTGGCGGTGGATGATGGATACATACGCCTTAATCCCACCGATAATATGCTGAAAGAACTGAAACAGTCCCATAATTTTCAGGTTGAAAAGCGAAAGGCACTTACTATCCCTGAACAACAGTTATTCATTAACTTCCTTAAAAATCATCCGGTGTATCGGCATTGGTATCCGGTTTTCGCCATTATGCTTGGCACGGGATTGCGTGTCGGTGAATTGGTAGGACTGCGGTGGTGCGATATTGATTTGGAAGAAGGACTTATCCACGTCAATCACACCTTGGTATACTACAATCACGGCGACGGTAACGGCTGTTCCTTTAGCATAAACACACCTAAGACCAAAGCCGGTGAACGAACTGTACCGATGATAGATGATGTTAAAGAAGCGTTCCTGCTTGAAAAACAAAATCAAGAGGATGCCGGGGTTAAGTGCAAAGCAATTGTTGATTGCTATACGGATTTTATCTTTATAAACCGCTACGGTGATGTTCAGCATCAAGGAACACTCAACAAAGCCATTCGCAGAATTATCCGTGACTGTAATGATGAAGTGTTGCTCAAAGAAGAAAAGGATCCCGTTCTGCTGCCGCCCTTTAGTTGCCACAGCTTGAGACACACCTTTGCTACTCGCCTGTGTGAGTCGGGTATCAATATAAAGGTGATTCAGGATGTTTTAGGTCACGCTGACATCAGTACAACGATGGATATTTATTGCGACGTGACCAACGAACTGAAAAAGAAAGAGTTTACAAGCTTGGGCGAATTCTTTAAGGACAAGCAAATTTAATCTACTACGCCAATGGTACGCCAGTTACTACGCCAAAATGCCGCACAGATACAAAGGGTTATATTCTGTGCTGTAAAAACGGGCTTTCGAGAGGGCGCTAAACCATTGGAGTTTTGTACACTTAGGTAATGTTTTATTATTTCGGGGGCAGAGGTCCCAACAATGAAGACTATTTCAGATTAAAATTATGCCGCAAACGCGTATTTGACAGCGTTTGCGGCATTTTATCAATCCAAATTATTGCTCAAAAATACTATTTACGACAGATTTTACGACAAATAACTTCCTAAACAATTTTTGAGTATTACGACAAATTGATATTGTAAATAGACTGTATTTCAGAACAAGGCTTTAACCTAAATTGGTCAGAGCCTTGTTTTTTTTGCGAGAATGTTGACATTTCTAATTATAAGTGATAAAATATCAAATGATATATAACAACAACTATATTATGGAGGTGCGTTATGCCGCCTAAAGTTAAAGTGACAAAAGAAGAAATTATAAATGCCGCTATTGACATTGTACGTAATAGCGGAGCACATACGCTTAATGCAAGAACGGTAGCTTCTGTATTGAATTGCTCTACGCAACCGGTGTTCTCCAACTTCGCTACGATGGATGAACTGCGACTTGCTGTTGTAGAAAGAGCGGATATCCTATGTCAAGAGTATATGCGGCGGGAAGTCGATAGTGGGGAGTTTCCTGCTTACAAGGCAAACGGTATGGCTTACATACGGTTTGCTAAAGAAGAAAAAGAATTGTTCAAGCTTTTATATATGCGTGACCGCTCAAGCGAATCGATTCCCGAAACAACAGAGCAGACAGACAAAATGGAGTCGATTGTCCATAATAATACAGGGCTCAGTGGCGTTGATGCAAAGTTGTTTCACCTTGAAATGTGGGCGTATGTTCACGGAATTGCCGCTATGTTTGCAACCGGCTTTTTTGATCTTGATTGGGAACTTGTAAGCCGTATGCTAACGGATTCTTATCAGGGACTTCGGAAACAATATAGAATGGAGTGATAAAGTATGGACGCAATTATAATTGACGGTTTAACCAAAAAATATAAAGATGTGGTTGCGGTTGATAATCTTAGTCTTTCGATTCGTAAAGGAGAGTTGTTTTCTCTGCTCGGTGTAAACGGAGCGGGCAAGACTACAACTATTAAAATGCTGTCGTGCCTTACACAACCCACAAGCGGAGATGCATTTCTTAACGGAAATAGCATTTTCAAAGATACAGCCGCCGTAAAATCGCTTATAGCCGTTTCTCCGCAGGAAACTGCAGTTGCACCGGGACTTTCGGTTCGGGAGAACCTTGAACTGATGTGCGGGGTTCACGGTTTTACAAAGGATAAGCAAAACTCAAAAATTGCAGAGCTTACCGAACAGCTCGGATTAGAATCTGTTATCAAGAAAAAGGCAGGTAAACTGTCCGGTGGGTGGCAACGAAGACTGAGTATTGCTATGGCGTTGATCAGCGAACCCGAGATATTGTTCCTTGACGAACCAACGCTTGGCCTTGATGTGCTTGCCCGAAGCGATTTGTGGGATTTGATACGTTCTCTTAAAGGGAAGGTTACCATTATTCTGACAACCCACTATATGGAAGAAGCAGAAACCTTATCTGATCGTATTGCTATTATGAAAGACGGCAAGCTGATTGTTTGCGATACCGCTGACAAGATTAAGGAAACGGCGGGAACGGATAATTTCGAGCAAGCATTTATCCATATTGTTAAGGGGGTGGCAAAATGAGAATGCTCACATTTGCAAACAGAAATACCAAAGAAATATTACGAGATCCGCTGACACTATTCTTTGGACTTGGATTTCCCCTTGTTTTGATTTTGTTGTTAAGTGCGATACAAGCAAATATTCCCGTAGAACTGTTTGAAATTCAGCACTTGACTCCGGGAATTACGGTTTTCGGTCTGGCATTTATGACTTTGTTTTCGGCAACTATTATCGCAAAAGACAGAGGAAGCTCGCTATTGCAGCGTTTATATACAACGCCATTGACTCCGCTGGATTTTATTCTTGGTTACACTTTGCCTATTATTCCGATTTCCGTCGCTCAATGTGTTATCTGTTATATTACTGCAATCGTTCTTGGACTCAACGTTACTCTGAATATTTTGTACGCTGTTGTATTCATTGTTCCCGTGGCCATCCTTTACATTGCGTTAGGGCTTCTTTGCGGAAGCGTATTGAACGATAAGCAGGTAGGCGGTATTTGCGGTGCGTTACTAACCAACCTTTCAGCGTGGTTATCGGGTGTTTGGTTTGACCTGGACCTTGTAGGAGGCGCTTTTAAGAATATTGCATATGCACTTCCGTTTGTTCACGCAGTAGAGATGGAACGGTCTGTACTTGCAGGAGATTTTTCAGAGATTTTCCCTCACATATGGTGGGTGCTCGGATATGCCGCCGGTTTGCTCGTGTTAGCGGTGTTACTGTTCCTACGACAGATGAAAAAGCAGTAATTATCTAACGCAGAGGATAAGTATTTCATTCACTCAAGCAATACAAAACATCTTTATATTTTACGACAAATAAAACTCAAGACCTCCGACTAAGCATCGGAGGTCTTGAGTTTTATTAATTTAATTTTTCAAACTATCAGTTGGCAGTGATTTCATAAACAAATACTTGTTCTTTTAACATATTTACCTTTAAAGTATCTGTTCCGCTTATAGTCTTGCCGGTTTCACCTTCATCGAAACCATAGAGCTGTTTTGCGGTGTAATTTCCAATAGGAGTCTTACCGTCAGCCTTTACCAAATTAATGGTCTCGTTGGTTAATGTATAGTCAGTGTTATTTATAACAATATAATAAGTTTTACCGTTGTATTCAATGGTTTTGGTGGTAAACTTTACATTCTCAAATTCGTTAACCACTTTACCATTGCCATTCAAGAATACATCGTTTGCGAAACTTACTTCGCCGCCTTTATAGAATTCAAGCATACTGGTCCACAAGGGGTAGTCGGACAACGGTGAATTTGTGCCTTTAAGCCAAGCGTCTCTGAAGGGGTAAATGCCGATACCTCTAGCGCCGGCAAACAATGAACGGTAATAGCAATTTCTGTAGTTGTCAATAGTCGGCAAAGCCATTTTGTTATCGGTCATATTATTGCTGACGGCAAAGGTTTGTAAAATTGACCAAACGGCCTTACCCGAGTCTTTAACAGCGCGTACTGCATTTTCAGTATGCCTACCTTGATAAGATGCATTTTTCTTGTTATATAAAGGATAAGGGTCAACTGCCACAATATCAGAGCAGTTTGCGGCCAGCTTCATATAAGGTAAGAATGGTTCGGCCTGAACGACAAATACAGGATGCTTATCATCCAAACTACGAATCAACTTATATGTTTCAGGTAAGTGTTTCTCACATTCCCTAATAGGTAACTGAGTAGTCGGCTCATCCATAGACATATAGCAAAGCAGTGCAGGGTGATTCTTTACTGCATTGATTACTTCAATTGTATTATTTTTGTTAGTAGGATGTCCGGCAGGAATATAGTTCTGATACAAAATCAACATAACTTTAACACCGGCTGCATAAGCTTTATCCAAATTATTTAAAGCAGTAGTGACACCTGTTCCGCTTGACTGTATAACATTAAGGCCGATCTGTTTTACGGTTTCATATTGATTTTCGTTTACATGGTATATTGGGCCGGGTTGGAATTTCTCGCCGTTAATAATTATATCACCGTTTTTATCCATCAGCGAGGGACGGGGATATTTATAAATTTCCTTGGTTTTCTCGGAAATAATATTACCTTTGCTATCAAAAGCTGTAGCCTTAAGAGTATAAGCCTTCTTTTCTTGTGGCAGTGTGCTGATTTTAAAGGGCCACTTTACTGTAGCACTTCCGTCGGTATATTCCTGATAAACAACATCTGCATTTGCTGCATTTTTGGCGTATTCGACAGTGCCAAGCTCAGTGCTGCCGTCTAAAATAGAGAATTTAACCTTATCGCAGGCTAAATCAGGATTAGGAGACAATGTAGCAGTTGCGGTACCGGTCTCCAAATCAGAATAGTAGAACATCTCGTTAGTGTCAAGAGTCAAATCGTCGACTATTGACACGGTGACATTATCGAAATAGATTTCACCTGCTTTTTCGAGACGAATCCACAAGGCAAATGATTCTACTTCCTCAGGGAAGGCTAAATAGTCATTTAGTTCAACCCATTCGCCGTTTGTAGGCTCTGTTAAACCACTGAAGTTTTCGGAAGCAACAAGGTCGCCTTTTGCATCATAGAATGAATATTTAAAGCATGCTTGTGCATTTTCAAGATGGTAAGGGCTTGGGCCTTTACTTGAATAAAGGCTCACAATATTTACCATTGCACTGATTTTATAGGTGACACCTGGAACAATATTTTTAATAGTTTGAGAGGCATACGGTCTGATCGTTTCATCATTTGTTATAAAGCAGATTGAATGTCCGCTACCATTGTAAGTAATATTTTCTGCTATAGAGCAGGCAGTTCGATTGGGGATTGTCCAATCAGAAAGCTTTGCCGGCATTTGCGTGGTGTCGAAATTTTCAAAGTCACCATTTTTGATTACATTCTTACCCACAACATGGTCGATGTTTTTTTCGACCACTGTGCCTGAGGGTTGGCTTTGGCTCGAATCGGTAGGTTGGCTACCGTTGTCCGTTTTATCATCTTTACAGGCAGTCATTCCAAAGAGCATTGCCATGCATAAGACGATTGCAAGAGCTGCGGTGAAAAATCTTTTCATTTTCATTGTAAAAACCTCCATTTTTATATTTAATATTTTTTTATAAAACAAAATAATTTTAAACTGACATTAAATTCCCTTAATGACCTGCTGTAATTCCAGACTTTTATTGGCAATTACTAAGTCTGCGGTTTTTCCGACAGCGATACTGCCGACCGTGTCGAAAATACCCAATCGTCTTGCAGGAGCGCCTGAAAGCATTACAGAAGTGATGTTCAGAGGTATTTCATAATCGAAATAAAGTACCCTTAAGCATCTGTCCATTGTAGCAATACTACCGGCAAAGCTACTCAAATCAGGGAGCTTTGCAACACCGTTATCGGTTATTACCTCTGTGCCGTTTTTCAAGCTGCCGAGTTTACCGCTTTTCATATCTGTTCCGGCCAAACGCATTCCGTCAGTTATAGCTGAAACCTTTTCTGCACCCTTGATTTTTAGTGCCAATTGCAAGCATTCTTTAGGAACGTGGCAACCATCACCGATTAATTCAAGGGTCACATTATCGTTTAAGTATGCAGCTTCAACCACGCCGGCCAAAACCGTCTGGTCAACTTTACGGTACTGAGTTACGGCATTGTAAAAATGAGTTACGTGGGAAAAACCGTTTTTAAATCCTAAAACAGCTTCTTTTCCGGTCGCATTTGTATGTGCAACAGCAGGTAATATACCGTTTTTTAGCATAATTTCAGCAAATTTATCGGCATTTGGAAGCTCAGGTGCTGCATCCCAACGTAAAATACTACCGTCAGCAACCGCTAGTATCTCACTGATTTCTTCAAAATCGGGGTGTCTTAAAAGATTACCCTTTTGCGCACCTCTTGATTTTGGGTCGGCTCCTGAAAAATAGGGTCCTTCAAAATGAACTCCAACCAAATTAACCTTTGATACACCGCTTTGCTTAAAATCCTTATAAACCTGCAAAAAATCGCACAAGTCTTTTTTTGAGGCTGTCATAGATGTAGGAACCAAAGTGGTTGTACCATGTTCAAAATGCGTGTCGGTTGCCGTCTTAAAAGCCTCAAGTGTGCAATCCATAAAATCGGAACCGCCGCCGCCGTGAACATGCAAATCAATAAATCCCGGCAGGCAGTAGCCGCCTTTTGCATCTATAATTTCAGCATTTTCAGGCGGCATACCTTTAAAATCTACATCAGCGATTTTTCCGTCTTTGATTAAAATTGATGTCAGTTCTGCGGATGTTTTATCCTCGAAAACCGGGAAACAATTTTTTATAACAGTTATCATTTATTGTATACTCTGATTTTAGGAATCGGGCAAGCAGTAGCTTCGTTTGTGGTATAAATTAATGCATCCTTATGGTTACGGAACAATGTGCAAGGTACATTTGCAGTAATTTCACCGTGTAAAATTTTACGTAAAGCACCGGCATTCCAATCTCTCGGCATTGCCATTCTTACCTTGCGAGCCATTAAAGCTTCCTTCATACCTACGGTAATGCAGTATTCGGGAATAGCATTCAAATCAGCACCGCAGTTCATATATGCATTAATTGTGCGGGTCTCACGGCTGATTTTAAGTACACGGGTAGATCTGTTTGCAAATTCCTCAACAGAAACATTTTCACCCGGTTCGGGCGGTTCATTAAATGCATAATGTCCGTTAATACCAACACCGCCGAATATCATATCAAGCTTGCCGTACTTTTCAATAATTTCCATTACCTTGCCTTCGTTACCGGGCTCGGGGAAAATACGGTTTTCAGGGAGTAAATTTAATTCCTCATCAACCAATGAGTAGAATACTCTGTCCATACCGCCACGGAATGACAACGGATCATTATAGTCGATATAGGTTTTTTCATCCTCTAAATACTCATCCATATTAATAAATACACAATTCTTTAAAGAAATGCGGTACTTATTAACAAGATATGCGATTCTTGCATAAGGACCTAACGGGCCATAAGGGACGATCATAACTGTAGGCTCGTTTTTGCGGTTGTTTTCTGCAACTGTTTCAAGCACCTCAATAGCCAGTTTCCAATAAATATCAGCTTCGTTTTCACAAACGTTAAGACCGATAGTGGTGTTTTCTCCCAGCTTTTCAGGAGCAATGAGGTTGTAGCTTTCTGTTTTCATTTTTCATTCGCCTTTCGTTTTGTTTTTTATTAATTTGTTT
>CAJGBX010000049.1 GCA_904501685.1 Clostridiaceae bacterium | reverse complement strand
TTCTCTGGCGGCAATAAGTGCCTTGTCATCATTACCGCAGGCAACCAAATCCTTAAAGGCTACAACCTCGGCACGGATAAAGCCTTTTTCAAAGTCACTGTGAATTTTACCGGCGGCACCGGGAGCCTTAGTGCCTTTTTTGATTGTCCAGGCTCTTACCTCGGGCTGACCTGCAGTGAGGTAGGAGATAAGGCCAAGAAGTGAATAACAGGTTTGAATAAGACGGTCAAGACCTGATTTATCAAGCCCCAGCTCTTCTAAAAACAGCTTTTTCTCATCCTCCTCCATTTCGGCCATATCAGCCTCTAAGGAGGCACATATCGGCAGTGTTTCGGCACCCTCGTTAGCGGCAATAGCCTTAACTGCATTGTAGCGTGCGTTAGAGTCAATACCGCCTTGGAAATCATCCTCACTCATATTGCAGGCATAGATTACCGGCTTTGAGGTCAATAGCTCAATGGTATTAAGTATGGCGGCCTCGTTTTCATCAATCTCAACTGCACGTGCGGTTTTACCGGACTCCAATTCCGAAATCAAGCGTTTAATAAAATCAACCTCGGCCTGATAGGATTTGTCACCCTTTAAGGCCTTGTTAGCCTTGTCCAAACGACGCTCTAAAATTTCAAGGTCAGAGAAGATGAGCTCTAAATTAATTGTTTCAATATCACGTGAAGGGTCAACCGAGCCTTCAACATGGATAATATCGTCATTCTCAAAGCAACGCACAACATGAACAATAGCATCAACCTCACGAATATGAGAAAGGAATTTGTTGCCTAAACCTTCGCCCTTTGAGGCACCTTTGACAAGGCCTGCAATATCAACAAATTCAATGACAGCAGGAGTGAATTTTTGCGGCTTGTACATTTCGGCAAGCTTGTCCAACCGTTCATCCGGAACAGAAACCATACCGACATTCGGTTCAATGGTGCAGAACGGATAGTTTGCGGACTGCGCACCTGCATTAGTAATAGCATTAAAAAGCGTTGACTTGCCAACGTTCGGCAACCCTACAATTCCTAGTTTCATTTTCAGTACTCCTTTTATTTAACATCTAACAATGAATGATTATATAGTATTACTGCTGTATTTTCAATACAAATTTTAATGATTTTTACAATAACCGGCCCTCTTGTGCTAAGAATTGGCTTGGTGAAACGTTATTATATTTTTTAAAGGTTTTGCTGAAGTGGTAGATATCGGTGAAGTTCAGCTCCTCGGCAATTTCGCCGATAGAAAGACCTTCGTCCGACAAAAGCAGCTGCTTTGCCTTCTCAATTCGGTAATGCTGACGGAAATCTATTGGACTTTCACCGCTGTATTCCTTAAAAAGCCGGCGGAAATAACATTCACTGACACCGCAAATTTTAGCAATATCGTTTATTTTCATATCACTGTTTTGCTCTAACAGCTTAATTCCCTGGTCAATACAGGTGTATTTGTTTTTTGCGGTTTTGCGTTTTCTGTGCTGGCAAACCGCAGCAAAAATTTTATAAATTGAAGACTTTAATTCAGGAACACACACAATGTTGTTTTTAAAGTCGTTAGCTATATTGTCTATCATTTTAGAAAATGACAGGTCAACGTTTTTTATACAAATCTCGGGAACAAGAGTGGGAGCAATATCCTCACCGTTTATGTCGGTCATTTGAAAGTGAATGACAACCGTATCTTCGTTTTCGGGGTCGGTATCAAGAAATTCAACCTTGTATCGTATACCTTTAGCCATATAAGCAAGCTGGTTTTGCTTGACATGAAGCACGTTACCGTCGATATCGGTGATGTTGGCTGAGCAATTTTTAAACCAAAGCAGGGTATGTGATATTTTAGGCTTGTCTAATGAGTTGAAAATACCGCCTCTTTGAGACCAAAATTGGGTCTTTGCCATTGGCTCGGTGATGATAAATTCTGTATTATATAACTTTTCAAAAGGAACGATATACATAACATTAATCTCCTTTATGTAGTCTTTGGTAAACATTATAACATACTTTAATTGAAATTTGTATCGTTTTTTACAAAAAATAAATTAATTTTTACATTTTATGTTGTTTTGTAGTGTGTTACAATCTATACTGTAAAAACAAATCTTGTCGAAATTCGACAGAAGTTTTAAGGAGGATAAAAATATGCAATACCAGATGAATGAGTTTTTGTTTTCCATGATACTGACTGAGCTTGAGGATGCCGTCGGTAAGGAAAACTGCTCAACCAGAACTATCGACAAGGTCACACACAGTGTTGACTACTATTGGCTGTCACGTATGTGGGCAGACCGTGGATGCCGTATGCCCGAGGCTGATATCGTTGTATCACCCTTGAACGCTACTGAGGTTTCCAAGGTTTTGAAGATTGCCAACTACTACAAGCTTCCCGTTACCACTTGGGGTGCAGGCGGCGGTACTCAGGGCGGCGCTATTCCGGTTGCCGGCGGTATCTTGCTTGACACTAAGCGTATGAACCAGATTTTTGAGGTTAATACCGAGGGTATGTACATAGAGTGCGGTACCGGTGCTATTTATAAGCACATTGAGTATGCAGCAAACGAAGTAGGCAAGGCTACAATGCACTATCCTTCTTCGCTTACCTGCTCTACTGTCGGCGGCTTCTTGGCTCACCGCGGTATCGGTGTTGTTTCCACCAAGTACGGTAAGATTGATGATATGGTTTTACAGATGGAGGTTGTTCTTCCTAACGGTGACATTATCAATACATCATCTGCACCTAAGCATGCTGCAGGTCCTGACCTTAACCAGATTTTTATCGGTTCAGAGGGTACCCTGGGTGTTATTACCAAGGCTCAGATTCGTATTTTCGACCAGCCTGAGGAGCGTCGTTTCCGTGGATTCCTTTTCCAGGATATGACCGGTGCATTTAAGGCTTCCCGTGAACTTTTACAGAAGTTTAAGCCGTCGGTTATGCGTTTGTATGACGAGGCTGAGACTGCTTCGCTCATCAAGAAGATTGTCGGTGTTGAGCGTAAGGGTGCATTTATGAACGTTGCTTATGAAGGCGTTAAGGAAATGGTTGAGGTTGAGGAGAAGATTCTTCTTGACACCTTTGCAAAGTACGGCGCTGAGGACTTAGGCTCTGAGTACGGTAAAAAGTGGTGGGATGAGAAGATTACCTTCTTCTATCCCGGTCATATGATGGATATTCCGCAGATGTTCGGTACAATGGATACAATCGCACCTTACGGTAAGATTGAGGAAATTTACTGGGCAATGAAGGAAGCAATCGAGACCAACTTCCCGCAGGCTAAGTTTATTGCTCACTTCTCACACTGGTATGAGTGGGGTGCAATGGTTTACGACCGCTTTATTATTGAGGGCAAGGATGTTCCGGAGGATCCGGTTGAGGCTCTTAGACTCCATCAGGCAGTTTGGACCTGTGGCGTTCGTGCCGCTTTGGCACATGGCGGTGTCGTAAATGACCACCACGGCGTAGGTATCAAGCTCGGCCGCCTCATGAAGGAGCAGTACGGTCCTGCAATGCAGGTATTTGAAAACTTGAAGAAAACACTTGACCCGAACGGCATTATGAACCCGTTCAAGCTGGGTCTTTGATAGATAAAGGAGGAAACAATTATGAATATGTCTGAAAAATGTAAGCAGCACGTTGACTCCTGCCGTTTTTGCTGGATGTGCCACCACATCTGTCCTGTCGGCAATGCTACCGGTCACGAGAGAAGCACTCCCCGTGCACGTGCACTTGGTATTTCTATGGTAAACCGTGGGGCTATTGACCTTTCGGAAATTATGGACAATGTTTATGAGTGTGCAGGCTGCGGTGCTTGTGTTGATGTTTGTGTTACCGGTTGGGATCCCGTTATGTTTGCCAAGGAAACCAGACTTCAGGCAGCATTAGAGGGCAAATTGCCTGAGTATATCAACGCTTTAGTTGATAACTGCCTTGATAAGGGTAATGCTTATGCTGCTACTGCACTTTGTGATAAGCTTACCGCTGCAATTGAGAAGCATTCGGCTAAGACCGATACATTACTTTTCTTGGGTGTTGACGCACGTTATAAGGTTTGCAAGCAGGCAGTTAAGGCTATTGAGGTTCTTGAAAAGGCCGGCGTAGAGTTCACTGTTTTGGCTGATGAGCCTGCAAGCGGAGCTCAGCTTGATTATTTGATTGGTGCCGCTGATGAGACCAAGCAGCAGATGTCTGCTGCTGCAGCAGTTTTGAACGGTTTTAAGACTGTTGTTATGTACGACCCTCAGGATGCTACTGCTATTAAGCGTACTTATAAGGAGTACGGTATTGATGTTACTGCTTCTGCAGTTACTTATACCTCGTTTGTTGCAGGTCTTTTGAAGGACGGCAAGCTTGAGGCTAAGAGAAGCGATAAGGATGTTGTATTCCAGGATCCGTTCCAGCTTGCTCGTGACCTCGAGGAAACTGATGAGGCTCGTGAAATCGTAATGTCTTATGCAGTTCTCGGTGAAATGTTACTTAACCGTAACGAGACCGTTTGGGCAGGTAATCTCCTTATGGCAGAGTATATGCCTGAGGTTATTAAGAAGGTTGCAGCCCGCCGTATTTTCAATGCTACCAGCATTAACGCTAAGACTATCGTTACTGCTTCTGTTTCGGAATATGCCGCATTGAAGTCGGTTGAGCAGTCCGATGTTGAAATCTTGTCCTTAGAGGATTTGATTTTAGGCTAAGGAGGAACTTTAAATGTTAGTTAGCTTAAAAGATGTTATTACAATGGCCGAAGAGGGCGGCTACTGTATTCCTGCGTTTAACGTATACAACATCGAAACCTGTATGGGTGCCGTTAAGGCAGCTGAGGAGCTTAAGGCTCCGTGCATTTTGCAGGTATATCCAAGACTTATGAAGGAAGAGATTGGCTATTATCTTGCTCCGGTAGTTGTAGCTGCAGCTCGCAAAGCTTCTGTTCCCGTTTGCTTCCATCTGGACCACGGTCCCTCCGAGCTGGAGGTTGCCCGTTCTCTCCGTTGGGGTGCAACCGGCATTATGATGGACGGCTCTGCTCTTAATTTTGAGGACAATATTGCTATTACTAAGCGTGTTGTTGATCTGTGCTCTTATACCGATGTTCAGGTTGAGGGTGAGTTAGGTCATATCGGTGCCGTTTCGGACGATTCTATGGATGAGTTTACTACTCCTAGTGATGCAAAGATTTTTGTTGAACGCACCGGCGTTCAGGCTCTTGCAGTTTTGGTTGGTAATGCTCACGGCCGTTATAAGAAGCCGCCGAAGATTGATATTCAGCGTATTGCTGATATCCGTCAGGCTACTAACGGTACTGCCTTGGTTCTTCACGGTGGCTCAGGTATTCCTGATGAGGCTATTAAAGAAGCAGTTAAGGCAGGAATCCGTAAGCTTAACGTAGCTACAGATATTTGCTATAGCTTCCTTGATTGCGTAGCTGAGGAAATTGCCAAGCCGGACCGTGTAATTGCCGTTGATAACTTTATGAAGAAGCCTATCGAAGCAGTTAAGGAATTCTGTATGACCAAGGTACTGCTTTGCGGTGCAGAGGGTAAGGCAAGATGAATTTTAAAATAGTTGGAATCGGCGCTTGTGTTTTCGATACACTTTTTAATGTTCCCAACTACCCCAAAGAGGATACTAAGCTTAGAGCTACCGGCTCTAAGCCTGCAGGCGGCGGACCGGTAGCAACCGGTCTTGTCGCCGCTCAGAAGTTGGGCGAAAAGACTGCTTATATCGGTGTTTTAGCCGATGACAATGGCGGTGATTTTCTTAAAAAGGATTTTGAAAAATACGGCGTTGACACTTCTTTAGTTGATGTCAAATCAGGCTACCGTTCATTTTCCTCGGTAATTTGGTTGGCAGCTGATTCTACCAGCCGTACCTGCGTTTTTGATAAAGGTGATTTACCTGCACTGGTTTTGAGTGATGCTCAAAAGGAAGCAATTAAAAATGCAGAAATACTTATGGTTGACGGTAACGAATTGGATGCGGCTGTTGAAGCAGCAAAATATGCCAAAACCGTCGGCACCAAGGTTTTATATGACTGTGGCGGATTGTATCAGGGAGTTGAGCGTCTTTTGGCACTGACTGATATTATGATTCCGTCGGAGGAGTTTTCCTTGGGTCATACCGGCTGTGAAACTGCCGAAGAGGCTGCACATAAGCTGTTTGAACTTTATAATCCCGAGGTTGTTGTTATCACTCAGGGTAAAAAGGGCGGTATAATGTTTGACGGTGAAACCGTAACATCTTACCCGATTTATCCGGCAGTTGTTGTAGACTCAAACGGCTCGGGTGACGTGTTCCACGGTGCTTTTGCCGCTGCAGTTGCTAAAGGCTACGGTTATTTGAAATGCTGTCATTTCTCAAGTGCCGTTTCGGGACTCAAGTGTACCGGTGTCGGTGCACGTGAAAGTGTGCCTGATTTTGAAACCACTAAAAATTACTTAAAGGAGAACGGTTATGAACTTTAAGAAAGCATACAAAAAAGCGTTGGGCTACACTCCTCTTTGTAAAATTGGTGAGTGCTCACTTAAAAAGCTTGAGTTCGGTATTATCGAGCTTGAAGCAGGCGGCAGTGTTGACTTTAAGACTGAGGATAAGGAATTTGCCTTTATCGTTTTAGAGGGTCACTGTGATGTTTCCTTTGGCAACACCAAGTGGGAAAATATCGGTAACCGTAAAAATGTATTTGAGAACCGTAAGGCTGAGAGCTTTTATTTCGGTCGCGAGTCTGAGCTTACTGTCTCGGCTAACGAACACGTTAAAATTGCAGTTTGCGGCACTCCTGTTTCTGAGAAGACTGAGCCTCAGGTACTTCGTGAGGACCATGTTGTTTTGAAGAAGCTCGGTCGCGTTCCGTTTGAGCGTGAGACTAGCTTTATTATTGACCAGAACACCAACGCTAAGGTTCTTACTATCGGTGAGGCATATACTACCGAGGGTAACTGGGCAGGCTTTCCGCCACATAAGCATGATGAGAACAATATGCCTGTTGAGTGTGTTTGTGAGGAAATTTATTATTTCCTCTTTAACCCTGAGCAAGGCTTTGGCGTTCAGTTGTTATACACTGCTGACGGTGAAATCGATGAGGCTTACAGAGTGAAGAACGACGAGCTTGTTGAGTTCCCTTACGGTTATCATAGTACCGTATCAACTCCCGGTTATGAGTCTTATTTCTTATGGCTGATGGCAGGCGATTATCAGGGCTTTAACCGTAGTAATGATCCTTTACACGATTGGATTAAATAATTTTCTTGCCCTGCCGTATTAAGTATACGGCAGGGTATTATACATTAAGTAAAGTTAAAAGTGTGGTTAAATAATGGCAATTTTCACGGCAACTATTAATCAGATGCTGGTGCTTTTTATATTTTTGGCATTAGGCTTTTTCTTTAACAGAAAGCTTATTATTCCCGTAACTGCAACAAGGGTTTTATCTAAATTGGAAACATTCCTGTTTGTGCCTTGTCTTATTTTCTCGGTATTTTATAAATATTGTACTGTTGGAAACTTCAAGGAAAAATGGATATATATGTTTTATGGGTTAGGCATAATGGCGGTAAGCTATGCAATTGCCGTTATATTGGCTAAATATTTTGCAAAAGATGACTATTTAAAACGTATTTACACCTATTCCTTTGCGGTATCAAACTTCGGATTTATGGGTAATGCCGTTGTTTTGGGAATATTTGGTGAAAAGGTTTTATTCGATTATATGATTTTTACTTTGCCGCTTAATATGTACGTTTATTCTATCGGTATAGCGTCATTAAAGCGAGCAGAGGACGGAAAGGCTGAGAAAATCACTCTCAAGGCCTTCCTCAACCCGATTTTTATAGCCTTGGTTTTAGGTATAATTTTGGGACTTACTGCTATACCTCTGCCGAAGTTTTTAACCTCGGCAATTACAAGTGCCGGCAACTGTATGTCAACTATAGCAATGCTTTTAACCGGATTTGTTGTCGGTAATTTCAGCATCAAGCAGTTAATTAAAGATAAAAAGGTTTTTATTGCCTCGGTTATCAGATTGATTATTCTTCCGGTACTGTTTATGTTGGCGTTGATAGCACTTAAAACCGATAAAGCAATAATTACTGTAGCTTTGTGCGCTACTGCAATGCCGTTGGGTCTTAATACGGTTGTATTTCCTGCGGCATATGGCGGTGATACGACCCCAGGTGCCTCGATGGCACTGATTTCACACGTACTTTCGGTTATTACCATACCGATTATGTTTGCTATATTTATTTAATTGAGGGATAATGATGAAATATTTATTAGGTATTGACTTTGGCGGTGGTGCTTCTAAAGCCACCTTGATTGATACATTGGGCAATATTATTGCCGAAAGCACAGCCGAATATCCGACTTATTACCCCGAGGGTGGCGGTTGTGAACAGGAGCCTAAGGATTGGAAAAAGGCTCTTATTGATAACATTGCCGTATTAAAAGAGAAGAGTAAGATTGACACTGCGGATATTTTGTGTATTGCGGTTGACTCAGCTACACATACCGCCGTTTTGTGTGACGAAAATAAAGAGCCTATCAGACCGGCAATTCATTGGACCGATAGCCGTTCTATTAAGGAATCTAACGAATTAAACAAAACCTTAGGCGATGAGATTTTCAAAACATCATTACATCGTCCGAGTACGTTTTGGACCTTGCCGCAGATTATCTGGGTAAGAAATAATGAGCCTGAAAATTTCAAGAAAATTAAGCATATTTTCTTTGAAAAGGACTATGTCAGATATCTTTTGACAGATGTTTTCTGTACGGATTATATTGAGGCAGAGGGCAGTATGCTGTTTGACTGCGAAAAGCTTTGCTGGTCTGAGCAGCTTTGCAAGGTTGCAGGAATTGATATTTCTTGCCTGCCGCCGATTAAGAATCCTTGTGATGTTATCGGAAATGTAACTGCTGCTGCAGCTGAAATGACCGGTTTGACAGAAGGTACACCGGTTATCTGCGGTACAACCGACACGGTTATGGAAGTTTTTGCTTCGGGCGCCGTTAAAAAAGGCGATGTTACAGTAAAACTGGCAACTGCCGGCAGAATCTGTGTTATCACCGATAAGCCGTATCCCCACCGCGATTTGGTCAACTATTCACACGTAGCAGAGGGCTTGTGGTACCCCGGTACCGCAACCAAATCGGCTGCTTCAAGCTACCGTTGGTACAGAGATACCTTTGGCGGCAACTATAAGGAATTGGATGAGGGCGCGAAGCAGGTTCCCATCGGTTGTGAGGGCTTACGCTTCCATCCTTATTTGAACGGTGAACTTTCACCATATGCTGACCCTATGCTTTGCGGAAGCTTTACCGGCGTTCGTGCAACACATACCAAAGCTCACTTCACACGTGCTGTTTTAGAGGGTGTTTGTTATGCTCTCTTGGATTCACGTTCGGTTTTGACTGATGCAGGTATTGATTACTCCTTAACTGCAACGGCAATCGGCGGCGGTACAAAGGGTGAGCTGTGGCGTCAAATTGCCGCTGATGTTTTG
>CAJGBX010000048.1 GCA_904501685.1 Clostridiaceae bacterium | reverse complement strand
CTCCGGATTTTCAAGAAGATGCGTAGGAATGTCATGGGGAGTGGACATCTTCATACTGCGGAACTTCCAAATCATAAAATATGTAATTTCCCCATTCTTCTTTTTACCGACTCTTTTCTGCTTGAACAAAGCAGGACCCGGGTCGTCGATCTTAATTGTAATGGCAATAATCAGCATTGGAAGTGCCAAGACAATAATTGCAACACCCGATAAAATAAGGTCAATAAGTCTTTTTATAACGTTCTTATACATATCGCAATATCTCCTACGTTAAATTACTTTCTGCCTTGAAATGTTTATTCTAATCCATCAATTTCCCTTGGTTTGTGCTTTAAAATATCAATCAGACTTTCTGACTACTTTGAAAATCAAATCATATGTCCTCAGTCTTTACAGTATCTTTTCGTTTGTAAACCTCGCCGCTGCAAATCTTTGTTCCCGCAGGTACAAGACAGTACCCCTCAACCGTCGCATTACAATCCACATGAACGCCGTCGCAACACACGCTGGCATGATTAACAACTGCTCCCGCAGAAATAATACACCCTGTATTCAAAACGCATCCGTTATGTACAACTGCCATCGGTTCAATAATACAGCCACTCATAATTTGTGCCGATGGAGATACATACGCTTTAGGGGAAGCAAGAAAAGCTATATGATATGACGATTCTTCTTTTATTCTAGTCAGCAAAGAAAGTCTGACTTCCGGATTACCAATCGCCACAATAATATTACTGTATTGGTCTGCCAGTTTGTTAATATCCTGCGTTGTACCAACGACCCCGATGCCATTAGGAGTTATTTTTCTTTCATCATCAACGAAATCTATTTTTTCAAAACATCCCATGTCAGCCGCAATCTCAGAAGCAACAACGCCGTATGTACCTGCACCGACAACTAACAAGTTTTTATTCATAAAGTGATCCGCCTTTCTGTTTGTTGTTTGACAAAAGGATGTGAAAAAATCTGAATAATCTTATTTATAAAATAGATAGGTCTGCCCACCTTCACTACAACCAAAATTCGCAATTTATAAACTTCATTTCTAAAAATCTAATGCACGCACGTTAAAGCAATTACATATAACTTTACATAAAAGACAAAACTGCAAAAATACTCTATTTATTATACCATAAGTGCCTTGCATTAGCAACCGAAAAATGCAATATTTTTCGTCGATTTTTGACACATAACTATTAAATATAACGCAAAAAATTTAGATACTGATTATTTTTAAAAACACACATGCAAAACAACTGATAAATAATAAATCACGGTTATGATACTCTTTCCCTCTTGACTAAAATATAAATAAAATATAAAATAATACTATACTTGTTTTTAAGAGGGTTTGTATGAAGCGGATCGTTTCGGTTTTAATTCTAATTTCATTAGCTTTAACATTTGTCGGGTGCGGTAAAAAAGACCGCGCTTTTTCATCCGACAGTATGACTGTTTATTTTTTCGATGTTGGGCAGGCTGATTGCTCACTTGTTTTATTTCCCGACGGCAAAGCTATGCTCATTGATGCCGGCAACCGTGCAGACGGAGATTTTATTGTCAACCACCTTAACCGTTTAGGTATTGACACACTTGATTATTTCGTGCTTACACATCCGCACGAGGACCACATCGGCGGTGCTGAAGATATTTTTAAAAAGTTCAAAATCTTAACCGTTTGCCTGCCGAATATACCAACGGAATTTGAGCCTGACACCGGGATTTTCCGCGATGTAAGCACTGCTATTGAAAAAGAAAACTGCCGCACCTTAAAGCTTAACAGCAATACGGTTATTGCAGCAAATGAGACCTACGAAATCACCGCTTTAAACCCTCATGAAAATGCTGTTTACAGTGATATGAACGATTGGTCACTGTCACTGCTTGTAAATTGCTTTACTAACACTATTCTATTCACCGGTGACTGCGCGCAACCGGCTGAGCTGGAAATGATAAATTCAAAAATCAACATTGATGCCGATATTCTGAAAGTAGGTCACCACGGCAGTGAAAACTCCTCTACCGAAGCTTTTCTGAAAGCCACTACACCTCTGGCTTCGGTTATTTCCTGCGGAAAGGGTAACACCTACAATCATCCGCACATCAAGGCCATCGAAAGACTTAATAATATAGGTTCGGCGGTATACCGCACCGATACCGTCGGCACTGTAATAGCTAAGTGCTATTATGGCGGATTTAATATTGAAACCGACAACTCAATCTGTTTAGACGGCAACAAGTGAGGTGCTTTATGAAAAGTAAAAATTTAAATATTCACAATAAAAACGGCCTTGTTTACCTGACCTTTCCGTCATTGGAAATTGACGGGGTTGCACACTGCTACACCACCCGTCACGGCGGTGCCTCAGAAGGTATTTTTGCCACAATGAATATGTCGTTTTCACGAGGAGATGACCCTAGTACGGTCACCGAAAACTACCGTAGAATTTGTAACGCTATCGGTACGGATTATAAAAAATGTGTACTGTCACACCAGACACACACAACCAATATCCGCATTGTAACTGAAGCGGATATCGGCAAAGGTATCACTATAGACCGCGATTACGAGGATGTTGACGGACTGATAACCAACGTCAAGGGCTTGACCTTAGTCACGCAGTATGCCGACTGTGTTGGGTTACTTTTCTATGACCCTGTTAAAAAAGTCATCGCAACCAGCCACGCAGGCTGGAGAGGTACTGTTGGCCTTATAGGCAAGAAAACCGTAGAAATGATGTGTGACCGATTTGGATGTAACCCAAAGGATATTCGCTCGGGTATTGCACCGTCAATCGGCAAATGTTGCTTTGAGGTTGACACACCTGTCTACAATGAATTTATAAAAATGACCGATATTGATTTAACCGACTGCATAACCGATGATGGCGGCGGTAAATACCATATTGATTTATGGGAAATCAACCGCCGTACACTTATTGCGGCAGGCGTAAAGCCTGAGAATATTTCTGTCACCGACTTATGTACCAGATGCTTACATGATGACTTTTTCTCTCACCGATACACTAACGGTAAGCGAGGTAATTTAGCGGCTTTAATTTGTTTAGTATAATTTTCGTTTTATACAAAGGAGTTTTAATTTATGGCGCGTTCCAGCGGTGTTTTAATGCACATCTCTTCCCTGCCCGGTGATTATTCCATCGGCACCTTCGGTAAAGAAGCCAAAAACTTTATTGATTTTTTGGCATCCTGCGGTTTTTCTTACTGGCAGGTGCTCCCCTTTACTATGGTTGACGAGTGCAACTCGCCTTATAAATCATTTTCCGCTTTTGGCGGAAATCCGTTTTTTATCGATCCCGAGATTTTGTTTGAACAAAGCTTAATTACTGCCGAGGAATTAAAGAGTGCCAAGCAAAAAACACCCTATTCCTGCGAGTTTGACCGTTTACGTACCGAACGAATGGAGCTACTTTCTGCTGCTTCAAAACGGGTGACCGACCGCAGCAAGGTGTTAGAGTTTATAGAGAGTAAACCTTACATAAAGCAGTGCTGTGAATTCTTAAGCTTAAAAACCGCCAACAGCGAAAAGGAATGGCCCGAATGGACGGTCGATAAGCCTTGCAACGAAACTCTTTTTATGTGGCAGTTTATTCAATATGAATTCTTCCGTCAATGGCAAATCGTTTTAGACTATGCTCACTCTAAGGGTATCAAGGTTATCGGCGACATTCCCATTTATGTGTCCTTTGACAGCAGTGATGTCTGGGGTAACAAGGATTTATTCCTGCTTGACAGTGATTATAAGCCAACCGATGTTGCCGGCGTACCGCCAGATTATTTTTCAGCTGACGGTCAGCTTTGGGGAAATCCTTTATACGATTGGGACAAAATGAAGGCTGACGGCTACAGTTGGTGGAAAGCAAGGCTTCAAAATATGTTTACACTTTTTGACGGTGTCAGAATTGACCATTTCAGAGGCTTAGAGTCCTATTGGAGTGTGCCCGCTACCGCCCAAACTGCCAAGGAAGGCAGATGGAACAAAGGTCCCGGCAAGCCGTTTATTGATATGATAAACTCAATCTGCGGTGAAAATTTCATCATTGCAGAGGATTTAGGAGAGATTACACCCGAGGTTGTCGAGCTTGTAAAGTACAGCAAATTCCCCGGAATGAGAGTATTTCAGTTTGGATTTTTATCCGACTGCGACTCACCTCATCAGCCACACAACTACCCCGAAAACTGTATTGCCTACACCGGCACACACGACAACAACACCCTATTAGGCTATGTTTGGGAGCTTAATGATGAAGCACGCCGGGGTATGCTAGAATACTGCGGATATTTTGATAAGAATTGGGATGCCTGCTATGACAGAATTATCGCAACTATGATGGCGAGTCACGCCGGCACTGTAATTTTCCCGATTCAGGATTTACTGAAATACGGCTCTGATACACGACTTAATACACCGGGCAAGGCCGAGGGTAATTGGTCTTACCGATTAACCAAGGAACAATTAAATTCCCTGAACCGAGAACAGTATAAACGTTTGAATTATTTGTACAGAAGATAAAACCAACCGCCTTGAGGTACCCTCCATAAAGTAAGGGCCCAAGGCGGTTGGTTTTAATTTGTTAATCCTCGCTTGAATATTCACCGAGCTCATTTTTGGAGGCGGCTTTCAAGTATTCATTGATAAAGCCGTCAAGTGCTCCGTCCATAACTGCACCGACATTGCCAGACTCAAAACCGGTACGGTGGTCCTTAACAAGTGTATACGGCATAAATACATACGACCTGATCTGTGAACCCCATGCAATCTGATTTTGAACACCCTTGATATCCTCGATTTTTTCCAGATGCTCTCTTTCCTTGATTTCAACCAGCTTTGAACGAAGCATTGTCATAGCAACCTCGCGGTTTTGAACCTGACTGCGCTCATTCTGACAGGCTACTACGATACCGGTTGGCAGGTGGGTAATGCGAACAGCCGACTCGGTCTTATTAACGTGCTGACCGCCGGCTCCGCTCGACCGGTAGGTATCAACCTTTAAATCTTCATCACGAATTTCAATATTCACGTCATTACTAATCTCAGGCATAACCTCTAATGAAGCAAACGAGGTATGACGCCGACCCGAGGAGTCAAACGGTGAAATACGGACAAGGCGGTGAACACCGTTTTCACCCTTAAGATATCCGTAAGCATTTTCACCTGTAAAGGTCAAGACCGCGCTTTTAAGTCCTGCTTCTTCTCCGTCCAAAAAGTCAACCATACTGACCTTCATACCGTGACGCTCGCCCCAGTGCTGGTACATTCTAACCAGCATTGAAGCCCAATCCTGAGCCTCGGTACCGCCGGCACCGGCGTGAAAGGTCAAAATAGCATTATTATTATCATATTCACCGATAAGCAATGTTGAAAGTCTCTGCTCTTCAAGACTTTCCAAGGCCTCGTCAACACTTGATACAATCTCATCAAGCATCGAAAGGTCACCCTCCTCATCGGCCATTTCGATAAGTACCAAGGTATCTTCATACAATGACTGCAGCTTTTCGTACTTTTCAACCTTTGATTTCAAACGGCTTGTTTTCTGCTGAATCTCCTGTGCCTTTTCAAGATTATCCCAAAAACCGGGAGCTGAGGCCTGCACCTCCAAAGATTCAATCTCCCGTCTTAAATAGCTTAGGCCCAATGCATCACCAAGCTCAGCAATGTCATTTTCAATGGCGGTCAATCTCGCCCTTTGCTCTTCAAACTGAAGCATAAATTATCTCCTTTTTTTAGTGGCGAAAGCACGCCAATTTTCACATTCAACATCCTCGATTATCTCAAAGCCATACCTTTCAAATGCCTCTTTAACATCGTTTTCACGGATATCTATAATTCCCGAACAGATAAACACACTGTCCTCTTTCATAAATTGCTCGACATTCTCTAAAAGTGAAATAATTACATCAGCAACAATGTTGGCACAAACAACATCATATTTTTCGCTGATTTTGTCACAAAGGTCACCCAAAATATAATTGGTTTTACTTTCAACCTTATTCAGCTCGGCATTTTCGGCGG
Source organism: Clostridiaceae bacterium (assembly GCA_904501685.1). GTDB lineage: Bacteria > Bacillota > Clostridia > Oscillospirales > Acutalibacteraceae > UMGS172. The sequence goes on along the minus strand of CAJGBX010000048.1, from coordinate 3,447 downwards.
CTACCTTAACAGCAACCGGGTCAATATCAACACCGTCAGCCTTTTTGCCACCTAGCAAAACACCGGCGATGCTCAGAATACCCGAGCCCGAGCCGATATCAAGCATAGTTTTTCCGTCGGCAATATAGTTTTCCAACAACTGCAGGCACATTCTTGTGGTAGCATGAGTTCCCGTACCAAAGGCAGCACCGGGGTCGATGCTCAAAACCACACGATTGTCCTTGTTGACGTATTCTTCCCAGCTTGGACGGATAACCAATCTTTCGCCGATTTCGGTAGTTTTAAAAAACTTCTTCCAATTATCTGCCCATTCTTTTTCGCTGATGCTGTCAGTATCAATCTCACATTTTATTCCTGCGGCAGAGTACTGCTCCTTTAAATAGACAATTGCCTCAACCGGATTTTCCTCGTCACTGATATAAATGTGAATTATAGACACAGTACGGTCCTTATTCACCAAATCCTCATCAATCATATCGATATGAGCAATGTCTAAAGCATCTTGTTCAAGATTAGAATAATCCTCGGTATAAATTCCGTAAGGCACTGTCATATTGGCAATAGCCTCAGCAGTTTCGGTGTACTTCACCGGCACCTTTATTTTAATTTCAGTCCAGTCCAAAACATTTCCTCGCTTTATTGTTTACTTTATCTGATACATTGTACCACATCCGGAGTAAAATTAAAACACTTTTTTGAAAAAATTAAAGGCATTGATTTTTAATACTATATATAGTATAATATATGCGAATAATTATACAACTTTGTTTTTGAAAGGGGTTACTCCTTTATGATATGGCATAACGCTACACCCGAAGAGGTCATAGCAGAGCTTAAAACCGACCCTCAAAAGGGCCTTTCTGAACGAGAGGCAGCCAACCGTCTGCACGAATACGGTAAAAATTTATTCGTAAACGACCAAGAGCTTAGCCTTTCCAACGCATTATTAGCTCAGCTTAAAAAACCTTCAACTATTGTCCTTTTGTGCCTGCTTGTTATATTTGTTTTACGCGAGCTGGTTTTGGACACCAACCGTTTTTGGATTCCGATAGTAGCTGTTATCGTTTTAGCTATTAAGGAAGCAATTTTCATCTATTCACAGTACCGTTGCATTAATATGCTATACCGCTTAAAAAACAGTATTAATACAACTGCACGCGTTATCAGAGGCGGTGTTGAAAAGACTGTCGATGCTGTAACCTTAGTCCCCGGTGATATCATAAAGCTCAATGAGGGGGACTTTGTTCCGGCCGATGCAAGGCTTTTAAGCTCATTCATCTTAAGATGTGACGAATCGGTACTTTTAAGCGAAAAGGAAGAGGTTTCGGTAGGAAAGGACCATTCTGTGCTGATTGATGACCACTGCGCGTTTACCGAGCGAAGTAATATGGTTTACTGCGGCTGCTACTGTATAACCGGTGAAGCCCTGGCAGTTGTTACCGAAACGGGTGAAAATGCTGAAATCAGACGTCACATAAAGCGTGAGCGGGTATTCACTCATAAGGGTGTTCAAGACCGTATATCTGACCGATTCAGCGGGTTTTTAAAGGTTTTCAATGCAGCAAGTCATATTGCCTGCTTTTTACTGACCGTTCTTGCAACCTTTGCTGTTTCAGGGAATCTGGGTTGGGGCAAGCTTTTAGAAGCGCTCATTATATCGGTATGCTTCTCTATCGCCGTAATGCCCGAAAACTTTTCAGCCAGAATTGCTTTAATGCTATCCTTAGGTATTAAACGTCTGCAAAAAGACCGTGCTATTATCTTTGACCCTTCTACCGTTGAAAAACTGGCTGGTATCACCGTAATCTGCTCTGATAAAACCGGTACCTTAACCCAAAACAAAATGATTTTGCGTGAGGTTTTTGACGGAACGCATGTAATTGACCTTTCGACCGACAATATTTCCAAGCAGTGTGAGGTTGCGATGCGCTTCGGTGCGCTCAGCTGTGACACGGTTAACGGTGAAATTCCCGACCATACAGAAGCGGCTTTGGTTTCGGCCTCAGCCAGGTACTTGAACATTGTAAAATTTGATTTCGATGCAGAATTCCCGAGAATCAGCTGCATTCCGCTGACTCCCGAGCGTAAAATCAAAACCACCGTTAATATGATTGAGGGCAAGCCCTTTGTAATTGTTCGCGGTGCACCCGACATTATTTTAGAGCGTTGTATCGGTGCCGACAAAGAAGTTATTACCAAGGCTTATGAGGAAATGTGCTCTAAGGGTATGCGTGTGCTTGCAATTTCTTATAAAATACTGGACAATGTTACAAGCGATGTTTCCAGTGAACTATTGGAAAATGATTTGCAGTTCTTAGGACTTTTGGGACTTTCAGACCGCGAACGTCATGGCACCTCAAATGAAATTGCACTTTGCCGTAAAGCCGGCATTTCAACCGTCATGTTCACCGGTGACCACATTAACACCGCAAGCTCGGTAGCCGAGCAAATGGGAATATTAACATCTGATGATTTAGCCGTCACCGGCGAGCATCTGGACGAGCTTAATGATGAGGAACTAGCCTCAATAGTAAATAAAATTAAGGTCTGCGCAAGATTCTCACCCGAGCAACGTGTTCGCTTTGTCAACGCTCTGCATTCTGTCGGCGAAACAGTGCTCATAACCGCTGACAGTGCGGCTAATCATGCACCTATGGCCATTGCCGATGTTGGGTGTGCAATGGGCAAAACCGGCACCGATGTTGCCAAGGGTAACGCCGACATAGTTGTTGCCGACGACCGTTTTGTTTCAATTGTAAGGGCCATTAAAAATTCACGCGGTATTTTCGCCAACTTCACAAAATATGCCGAGTACTATGTAACCCTTTGCTCGGCAGTATTCAGTGCAATGGTACTTTGTATGATATTCTTCGGGGTATCGTTCCTTTCACCTCAGTTGATACTGTTAGGTTCGGTCTTCACATTAATCTTCCCCATTGCCGCCTTAGGCTTTGAGTCGGCCGACAACAGTACTATGGCAACACCGCCTTGGAGCATCGGCAGTAAAATGTTTGATGTGAGAAGAATTGTTAACGCTGCTTTAATCGGTGTGGCCGTTTCCCTACCCGCCTTCTTGGTTTATATAATTAACCAAGCCGACGGCTGTGCTTCAACTGCAGGCTTTTTGGGACTTGTAATGTCAATTATCTATTACGCCTTTACTTACCGCTCAATTGAAATGTTTTATAAACGTATATTCCAAAACCGCTTCTTATTGCTTGCAAGTATTTCCTGCTTTATAATTGCAATGCTTATTGTTCTAACACCGTTAGCAGGTCTTTTCAGCTTATCAAGAGTTTGCCTAAAGGGCTTTATTACTGCCATTCTTATCCCTTTAAGCATTCCTGCTGTGTTTGAAATTATCAAACTAATCAGAAAATTTATCAAATAAAATAACATCATCTAAAAACGAAAGACCTAAGCAAACGCTTAGGTCTTTTATATGTT
>CAJGBX010000047.1 GCA_904501685.1 Clostridiaceae bacterium | reverse complement strand
TACTTAAAATTTTAGATGATAACAACGTGAATTACAGTGACGATTTAATAAAAATTATTACTCCGTTAGGACTTAGAGGTACATCGGATTATGTAATTAGCACCTATAATCTACCATTTTCAGTAGATGAAATGATGACTAAAATTTCTGACGGCTTTAAGCCGGCTTATTTTAACACGATTCCGCTTAAATCTAATGTACTTAATACCTTAAAATACCTGAAAGACAAGGGATATTCTTTAAACGTTTTGACCGCAAACCCTCATATTACGCTTGATGCTTGCTTAAAAAGGGTAGGTGTTTTTGATTTATTTGATAACGTTTGGTCGTGTGACGATTTTAACACCACTAAAACAGATATAAATATTTACAAGACTGCTTGTGAGAAAATCGGAGTTTCGGTTGATAATTGTGTATTTCTTGACGATAATCTCAATGCTGATATGACAGCTAAGAACGCAGGAATGACAGTTATTGGTGTTTATGACGAATCCTCGGATGATATGCAGGATGAAATGAAGACCAAATGTGACAGATATATTTACGATTTTAGTGAATTACTTGAGCTGTATTAATTAAAACTCGACGTTATTTTAAAATTTAAACGGAGGTGCTTTTATGTATACACCGAACGAAGACAGATACACTAGTATGAAATACAACCGATGCGGCAAATCGGGACTTATGCTACCGGCAATTTCTTTAGGTTTATGGCATAATTTCGGCTCTGAGGCTCCTTTTCACCGTGCACGTCAAATGATTTTGGGCGCCTTTAATTTAGGTATAACTCATTTTGATTTAGCTAATAATTACGGTCCTAAAATCGGTACGGCTGAGGAGAATTTCGGTAAAATACTCTCTTCTGATTTAAAGTTTTACCGAGATGAATTGGTCATTTCAACAAAAGCCGGCTACAGAATGTGGGAAGGGCCTTACGGTGAATGGGGAAGTAAAAAATATTTAATTTCAAGCCTTGACCAATCGTTAAAGCGTATGGGATTGGATTATGTCGATATTTTCTACAGCCACCGTCCTGACCCTGTAACACCATTAGAAGAAACGGCAGATGCTTTGGCTCAGGTAGTAAGACAGGGTAAAGCGCTTTACGTCGGTATTTCGAACTATAATCCTGAAATGACTGCACGAATGTATGATTTATTAAAAGAACGCGGAGTTACTTTACTTATTCATCAGCCTGTGTATTCAATGCTAAGACGTTGGGTTGAGGAGGACCTGCTGAACACCTTAAGAGAAAAGGGAATGGGATGTATAGCTTTTTCACCTTTAGCTCAAGGCCTGCTTACCAACCGCTATTTTAACGGTATTCCTACAGATTCCAGGGCAGGCGGAAGCAGTATTTTCTTGAATAACAGCAATATAACACCCGAGATATTAGATAAAACACTTAGATTAAATGACATTGCTGTAAAACGGGGTCAATCATTAGCACAAATGGCACTTGCCTGGGTATTAAGGCAAGACACAGTTACATCGGTTATTATTGGTGCGAGCCGTTTAGAGCAGATTCAGGAGAATGTCAAAACACTTGATAATCTTGAGTTTTCGTCAGAAGAATTAGAAGAAATTGATAACATTTTGAAATAATTTATAATCCCTGTTTCCTCGTGAAATGGGGATTATAAATTTTATGGCAATTTAGCGGTTTAAAGCATTGACAAATTTGCAGTGTTGTGATAAAATATGCAGTATATCGACTAATTGTGTTTATGCAGTCGAACGGATGTATTTTGCGGTACATCAAATACATAAAAAGGATTTGAAAAAATGCCTATTACCGAAATTTTAAAGAAAAATGCGGAGTTGTACGGTTCAGAGGTCAGCTTGGTTGAGGTCAATCCCGGCGCCGATACTAAAATGACCTGGCGTGAATTTGCTTTAACTCAAGCAACAGGTACTAATTACCGCCGAGAAATAACTTGGAAGGAATTTAACGATACTGCAAGCCGTTTTGCAAATTTACTGATTGCAAACGGTGTTACTAAGGGTACAAAGGTAGCAATTCTTTTAATGAACTGCATTGAATGGCTGCCGATTTATTTCGGTATTCTTCGTGCAGGTGCTATTGCAGTACCGCTGAACTACCGTTATGCCGCTGATGAAATAAAATACTGCCTGGAAAAAGCAGATGCTGAGTATATTGCATTTGGACCTGAGTTTATCGGACGTTGTGAGCAGATTGCCGATAAGGTTCCTACCGTTAAAATGTGGCTTTATGTAGGTGAGGGCTGTCCCGCCTTTGCCGAGAGCTATAACCGTATCATTAACTGCTTTAGTAAAAAGGACCCTGAAATTGAAATTTGCGATTCTGATGACGGCGCGATTTATTTTTCAAGCGGTACAACCGGTTTTCCTAAGGCTATTTTACACGCCCACGAAAGCTTAATGCATTCCTGCAAGGTTGAGCAAAACCATCACGGTCAAACCCATGACGATGTTTTTCTTTGTATTCCTCCGTTGTACCATACCGGCGCAAAAATGCATTGGTTCGGAAGCTTTTTGGTTGGCGGCAAGGCGGTTTTGTTAAAGGGTACAACACCTGAGCTTATAATAAGCACTGCATCCCAAGAAAAATGCTCAATAGTTTGGTTGCTTGTTCCTTGGGCTCAGGATGTTTTGGATGCTATAGAACGCGGTGAAATTGATCTTACAAAATACGATTTATCACGTTGGAGATTAATGCATATCGGTGCTCAGCCCGTCCCGCCGTCATTAATTCAACGTTGGAAAAAGGTTTTCCCGAATCACGACTACGACACTAACTACGGCTTAAGTGAGTCTATTGGACCGGGATGTGTGCATTTAGGTTGTGAAAATATTGACCATGTCGGCGCAATCGGTAAGGCAGGCTACGGCTGGGAAGTTAAAATAGTTGACGAAAATAAAAATGAAGTCAAAAAAGGTGAAGTGGGCGAATTGGCCGTTAAGGGTCCCGGTGTTATGAAGTGCTATTATAAAGACGAGGAGGCCACAAATGAGGTCTTGCGCGACGGTTGGCTCTTCACCGGAGATATGGCAGAGGAGGACAAGGACGGCTTTATTTGGCTTGTTGACCGCAAAAAGGACGTAATTATTACCGGCGGTGAAAATTTGTATCCCGTACAAATTGAAAATTTCTTGCGTCAGCAGTTACCGGCTATAAAGGACGTTGCGGTTATCGGCTTACCTGATAAGCGTTTAGGTGAAATCGCCGTTGCAGTTATTGAAATTAAAGAGGGCTTTACCTTAACTGAGGATGATGTAAACAGTGCATCTAACGGTTTACCCAGATATAAAAGGCCGAGAAAGATAATATTTGCCGACATACCTCGTAATCCAACCGGCAAAATTGAAAAACCGACCTTACGTAAGCGTTATGGCTCGGAAAGCTTGGTTGCAGAGGCAACCGGTGCTAAAATGTAATTAACTTTGAGTTTCGAAAGGATGAATATATTATGAAAAAGTTGCTTCTCGGAAACGCTGCGGTTGCTCGCGGTGCATACGAAGCCGGTGTTAAGGTTGTCTCTTCATATCCAGGAACACCAAGTACCGAAATTACTGAATCAATAGTTGAATTTAAGGATATATATGTCGAATGGGCACCTAATGAAAAGGTTGCCGCTGAGGTTGCTATCGGTGCATCTATTGCAGGTGGCAGAGCCATGTCTTGTATGAAGCACGTAGGTCTTAATGTTATGGCTGACCCTGTGTTTACCGTGAGCTATATTGGTGCTAACGGCGGTTTAGTTTTCTGCGTTGCCGATGACCCCGGTATGCATTCGTCACAGAATGAACAGGATTCACGTCATTATGCCGAGGCTGCTAAAATTATGATGCTTGAGCCTTCGGATTCCTCTGAATGTAAGGAATTTACCAAAAAAGCCTTCAGCTTGAGTGAGGAATACGATACTCCGGTTTTTATACGTCTTTCTACCCGTGTTTCGCATTCACAGAGCTTAGTTGAGTTATGTGACCCTGAAGAAGTTACATTAAAGCCTTACGAAAAAAATATCTCTAAAAATGTTATGATGCCGGCTATGGCTAAGGGCAGACACGTTGTTGTTGAAGAACGAACCTTAAAGCTTAAGAAGTTGGCTGAAAACTGTGAGTTTAACACAATTGAAAACAACGGGTCTAAAATTGGTGTTATTGCTGCAGGCACTACATACGTTTACGCTAACGAGGCTTTGGGTGACAAGGCTGACTATTTGAAGCTTGGTATGGTATATCCGCTACCCGAAAAGCTGATTCGTGATTTTAGCGAAGCCCATGACGAGCTTTGGGTTGTTGAGGAGCTTGACCCGGTTATAGAGAATCATATAAAAGCACTTGGAATCAAGTGTCATGGTAAGGAAAATTTCACTTTACTTGGTGAATATTCTCAAAATATGATTAAAAAGGCAATTTTGGGTATTGATACAGAGGCTATTGCCGACCCTTGTATACCTAACCGTCCTCCTGTACTTTGTGTAGGATGTCCGCACAGAGGTACATTTTATGTTCTTAAAAAGCTTGGAGTTACCGTTTCGGGTGATATCGGTTGCTATACCTTAGGTGCCGTAGCTCCTCTACAAAGCGTAGATACTACTATTTGTATGGGTGCTTCGGTCAGTGCTGCTCACGGTATGGCTAAGGCAAGGGGAGAGGAATTTAATAAAAAGCTGGTTTCGGTTATCGGTGACTCGACCTTTATGCATTCAGGTATCACAGGTCTTATTGATATTGTATATAATAAGGGTAATAACACAATTATTATTTTGGACAACTCTATCACCGGTATGACCGGACATCAGGACAATCCAACCACCGGCAAAACCATTCGAGGTGAGTCTACAAAGCAGGTTGACCTTATGGCACTTTGTAAGGCTATCGGAGTTGACAGAGTTCGTGTTGAAGACCCGTTTGATTTAGTCGGCTTTGAAAAGGCAGTTAAAGAAGAATTAGCCGCCGAGGAGCCTTCGGTTATTATTGCTCAGCGTCCTTGTGCCTTGCTTAAATCGGTTAAGTACACCGGTCACTGCAAGGTTAATGCTGATAAGTGCAAATCCTGCAAAATGTGTATGAAGCTTGGTTGTCCTGCTATTTCTTTCAAGGACGGTAAGGCTGTAATTGACAGTTCGCAGTGCAACGGTTGCGGACTATGTGTTGGAGTTTGCCCGTTCGGTGCAATTGAAAAGGAGGAAGCTTAAATGACTGATAAATTAAATATAATGATTGTCGGTGTCGGTGGACAGGGTACACTTTTAGCGAGCCGAATTTTAGGAAATGTTATCATTTCACAAGGGTTTGATGTAAAGGTTTCCGAAGTACACGGTATGAGTCAGCGCGGTGGCTCGGTTGTAACCTATGTTAAGTATGCTGACAAGGTCGCATCACCGATTATTGATAGGGGTGAGGCTGATATTATCTTAGCATTTGAGCGTTTAGAGGCACTTCGTGCATTGCCTTTCCTTAAAAAAGGCGGACGAATGATTGTCAATGACCGCGCAATGAATCCTATGCCGGTTATTACCGGCGCCGCTGAGTATCCGGAGGGAATTATTGAGGAATTAAAGTCAAATGCTGATGTAATCAGCCTTGACGCACTAGATTTGGCACAGAAAGCCGGTAGTATTAAAGCGGTTAATGTTGTGCTTATTGGTGTTTTGGCCAAATCCACCGATATTCCTTATGATGCTTGGATTGAAACCATAAAAACAACAGTACCTGAAAAGTTTTTAGATGTTAACCTTAAGGCTTTCCAGCTCGGTTATAATTTATAATTTTTCTGAAAGCGGAGATGTAAAAAAATGAGCAAGTATTATCAGCCTGAAATAGAAACTATGGCTCTAGAGGATATGCAAAAGCTTCAAAGTGAGCGTTTGGTTAAGCAGGTAAAGCATGTGTGGGATAATGTTCCTTACTACCGTAAAAAAATGGAAGATAAGGGTATCACTCCCGACGATATCAAAGGCATTGAAGACCTTCATAAGCTTCCCTTTATTACAAAGGACGACCTTCGTGAATGTTACCCTTACGGTCTTTTGGCAACCGATTTGAAGAACTGTGTCAGAATTCAGTCAACCTCGGGTACTACAGGTAAGCGTGTCGTTGCTTTTTATACTCAGAATGATGTTGATTTGTGGGAGCAATGCTGTGCACGTGCAATTACTGCTGTCGGCGGTACAAATAAGGATGTATGTCAGGTTTGCTACGGCTACGGCTTATTTACCGGCGGACCGGGTCTTCACGGCGGTTCGCATAAGGTCGGCTGCCTGACTCTCCCTATGTCCTCAGGTAATACCGAGCGTCAACTACAGTTTATGACCGATTTAGGTGCTACAATTCTTTGCTGCACACCGTCATATGCTGCTTACCTTGCTGAATCTATTAACGAGCAAGGCATAAAAGATAAGATTAAGCTTAAGGCGGGTATTTTCGGTGCTGAGGCTTGGAGTGAAAATATGCGTAAAGATATCGAGAATAAGCTTGGTATTAAGGCATATGATATTTACGGCTTGACCGAAATATCCGGTCCCGGTGTCAGCTTTGAGTGTGAAGAGCAGACCGGTATGCACGTTAATGAGGACCACTTTATTCCCGAAATTATTGACCCCGAAACTCTTGAGGTTTTGCCGTTAGGACAAAAGGGTGAGCTTGTATTCACCTCGATTACTAAGGAAGGATTCCCGTTACTTCGATACAGAACTAAGGATATTTGTGTATTATCACGTGAAAAGTGCTCCTGCGGACGTACTCTTATTAAAATGGCTAAGCCTATGGGCAGAAGTGATGATATGCTTATTATCCGCGGTGTTAATGTATTCCCGTCACAGATTGAAGAGGTTTTAATTGCGGTCGGCAAAGGTAATATTACTCCTAACTATCTAATTACAATCGACCGTGTAAACAATACCGATACGTTTGACCTTGATGTTGAAATGAGTGAGAGTATGTTCTCGGATGACGTCAAGTCAATTGTCAGGGTTGAAAACGAAATTAAGGATAAGCTTCGTTCAATTTTGGGACTCGGTGTTGGTGTTCACCTTGTTAACCCGAAATCTATTACACGCAGTGAGGGTAAGGCTAAGCGTGTAATTGACAAGCGTAAAATTTAAGGAGGTTAAAGCAATGATCGTTAAACAGGTTTCTGCATTTATTGAAAATAAGGCCGGCAGATTAAATGAAATTGCCAATACTTTAGCTGCAGGTAATATCGATATCAGTGCATTGTCCTTGGCCGATACTACCGATTACGGCATTATCAGAATGATTGTTTCCGACCCCGAAGCCGCTGTTCTGGCATTACGCGAATCGGGTGTTGTCTGCAAAATTACCAATACTTTGGCTGTTGCAATTGATGATGTGCCGGGCGGCTTTGCAAATGCTGTTAAAATCTTAACCGATAATGGCTTTGAAATTAAGTATATGTACGCTTGTATCAGCCATGCTATTGGTAAGGCTTTAATGATTGTCAGTGTTGATGACCCTGAAAAGGCAGATAAGATTATATCTGCTACCGCTGTCGGTAATGTAAATCCTTCCGAAATTTACAGACATATCTAATTCTCTTTTCGGAAGGTAAAATAACAAATATACTTTCCATTTTAAGAGGTTTTTTATATGACTATGGTATTACTAACCGCCTTAGGTGTTGGCGGTGCTACGATATTCGGTTGTATTATAGGTTTTGTTTTTAAGAATTTATCTCATAAATTCAGCGATATTGTTTTATCCTTTTCTGCCGGAATAATGCTCGCAGCTGCAGTTTTAGGTTTGATTTTACCGTCATTGGAATACGGCGGTAAATTCGGCATTATTGTTACAATTGCTGGTATTTTTGTCGGTGCTTTAGCATTAAGCTTGTTTGATAAGCTTGTACCTCATCTCCATAAATTAGTCGGTGCTGAAATTGAAGGTCCTAAGCCTAAAAACAGTGAAAATATCGACAAGGTTTTACTTTTTGTTACGGCTATTGCAATCCACAATCTACCTGAGGGTATCGCCGCAGGTGTCGGCTTCGGCTCAGGAAATCCTGAAGAGGCATTGATTATTGCAGGCGGTATTGCTTTGCAAAATATTCCCGAGGGTATGGTTATTATCGGTCCTATGCTGGCAGCAGGTATAAGTCGAAAATGGACCTTTACCTGTGCGGTATTTACCGGTGTTATTGAAATAGTCGGTTGCTTGCTCGGATATTTTGCTGTTACGGTATCAAGTTTTATTTTACCGTTTGCCTTAAGTTTTGCCGGCGGTACAATGCTTTATGTTATCAGTGATGAAATGATACCCGAAACTCATTCTCACGGAAGTGAATGGGGTGCTACTTATGCACTTTTAGTAGGATTTTCAGTAATGCTAATTTTGGATGTTTTATTAGGATAAATCCATTTGGCTTTATAGACACTTATTGTAAAACAGTATAAATTTGAAAGCATCTCAATCAATGGTTGAGATGCTTTATTTTATTACTTTTGAATTTATATAAATATTTTACGGAGTAAGGGAGAGTCTCTTTGACACATTAATCATTGTGCTTGGATTTTAATAACAAAATATTATCATTAACTCTCTTTTTAGAAAGTGGATACAGAAATATAAGGCAGAGGGCTACCAGTAGATATAGTAAAGCTGGTATGCCGGTAGCTATATTATAAATTCCGTTTTTAACGTTTGTACTTTGTGCGGCGCCTATGCCTTCAGCATAACCTATTATTGCTAACGACCAACCTCCGATACCGCTTGCGATTCCTTGACCAAGCTTTCGAGAAAATGAGCAAATAGCATAAATAGTTCCGTCCTGACGGGTACCGGTAGTAATCTCGTGATCATCAATAACATCGGTAATAAATGCCCAGATTATCAGGTTAAACAATCCAAAACCCATTAAACCTACAATACTGACTGTAATATATACCCACATATTTTGAGTTCTTACAAGAAACAGAATGGAATATGCAACTGTACCAACTACCGATGCAAATACACCGATTGCTTTTTTACCGAATTTCCTTGTCAAAGGAACTGAAAAGGGTGCTAAAATTAATACCGGAAGAAAACCGACTGCATTTATAACGGTTAAGCCGAGTGTGTTGTTAAAATAATCCTTGAAGATATAATTACTAATTGTTTGGCTTAGCATTTGTGCCGCAAGAAAGAAAATAAAAACCAAACATATTGCTACTAATGTACGGTTAGTTACAAATGTTGATAAGGTTTCTTTAAATGATGCTGCTTTCAAGTTTTCTTTTTTGGGTTTCACACGTTCAGTGCATAAGAAATAACATACTAAATAACAGACAACCGAAATTAAACCTAAGATCATAGCCAAAATAGGGAAGGCGGCTGCGTTTACACCTCTTGTGCCGTCCGGAAGCGTTTTATATAAAAAAATCGGCAAAATAACACCAATTACTATTTGCGGCACCATTGAACCTATACCTCTTGATGTTGAAAGAGAAGCTCTGTCATCTGCCTCACTGCTCATAACCGACGCCATTGAACCGTAGGGAATATTGATAGCAGTATAACAAACGCTACCCCAAAAAAGATAT
>CAJGBX010000046.1 GCA_904501685.1 Clostridiaceae bacterium | reverse complement strand
CTGCGGAAAAATAGGCTCTGCAATTATTTCAACCCTTTGCCGTGAGGGTCACGACATTGTGGCAATCGACCAAAACCCCAAACTTGTAAATAATATCACCAACGTATATGACGTTATGGGAATTTGCGGTAACGGTGCCGACAGCGATATACTGCTTGAGGCTTCGGTCGAGGACGCCGAGTTGTTTGTTGCCGTTACAGGCTCGGATGAGGTTAATATGTTAAGCTGCTTTTCAGCCAAGCATCTCGGAGCCAAACATACCATTGCGAGAATAAGAAACCCCGAGTACAATGATAAAAGCTTAGGTTTTTTCAAGCAAAATCTTGAGCTTTCAATGTCTATAAACCCTGATTATCTGGCAGCTAAGGAGCTTTTTAATGTTTTGAAATTCCCCTCTGCCGTTAAAATCGAAACCTTTTCGAGAGGCAGCCTGGAAATGCTTGAATTCCGCTTAAAGCCGGACTCGTGCCTTGACGGAATGACCCTTATTGAAATGCGGGAAAAGCATAAAGCAAAGGTCCTCGTCTGCTATGTTCACCGGGATGACAAAATATTCATTCCTGACGGTAACTTTAAGCTTAAAAGCGGTGATACCATTGGCATTACCGCTATGCAAACCGAGGTTGCCAAGCTGTTCCGCAGTCTGGGTTCCTTTAAAAAGCAGGCTAAAAACGTTATGATAATGGGCGGAAGCCGAACAGCTTTTTACCTTGCTGAAATGCTGTTAAAAATAGGCAGCTCGGTTAAAATAATCGAAAAGGATCTTGCCGTATGCGAGCGTTTGAGTGAGGAGCTGCCCAAGGCCGTCATTATCAACGGAGACGGCACCGACCAAGAGCTTTTGGTTGAGGAGGGTATCAAAAATCTTGATGCCTTTGTTGCCTTGACCGGTATGGACGAGCAAAATATTCTTATTTCAATTTTCAGCTCGTCACAAAACGTGCCTAACATTATTTCAAAGGTAAACCGTACCGAGCTTATTATGTTGGCTCAGAATCTGGGGCTTGACTGTATTGTTACCCCGAGCCAAATCATCGCCGACATTACAATAAGCTATGCTAGAGCACTTCAGAACTCGTTAGGAAGCAACGTTGAAACGCTTTACCGCATTGCAGACGGAAAGGCCGAGGTACTTGAGTTCAACGTAAAATCCGATTCTCGGGTGGTAAACATTCCGCTTAAAGACCTTCGCTGTAAGCAGGGTATACTGATTGCAGGTATTATAAGAGGTCAAAAAACCGTTATTCCTGCCGGTAACGATATGATTTTGGCAGGCGACCGAGTTGTTATTATTGCCGCCGAGCACCGTTTGGAAGATTTAGACGGTATTTTAGACTGACGAGGAGTAAACTGATGAATAAACGAATTGTTTTTTACACCGTCGGTCGAATACTTCAAATTGAAAGCCTTTTAATGCTTTTACCGACCGCAGTGGGAATAATTTACGGCGAGAGCAGTTGGATTTGGCTTGCCGTTTCGGCCGCTATTGCAGGACTTGTCGGTTTTTGTATGATGTTTTGCTTTAAAAACTGCGACCGCACCGTTTTCTCACGCGAGGGTTTTGCAATAGTTGCCCTTTCCTGGATTTTAATGTCGGCTATCGGTGCGCTGCCGTTCTTTTTAAGCGGCGAAATTCCTAACTACATTTCGGCTTTTTTCGAAACGGTCAGCGGCTTTACCACTACCGGAGCCTCAATTTTAACCGATGTTACGACCTTAAGCCGAGGTATGCTTTTTTGGCGTAGCTTTACGCACTGGGTCGGCGGTATGGGAATACTTGTCTTTATTATGGCAGTTTTTCCGTCCGAATCGGGACGTGACGTGCATATAATGAACGCCGAGGTGCCGGGGCCTATGTCGGGAAAGCTTATGCCGAGGCTTCGCGACACCGCCAAAACACTTTATTTAATCTATCTTGGTCTTACAGTTGCTGAAGTAATAATGCTGCTTTTCGGCGGGATGAATCTTTTTGAAAGCCTTGTTCACGCCTTTGGTACTGCAGGTACCGGCGGCTTTGGTATAAAACCCGACTCAATAGGCTCCTACAGTCCCTATTGCCAATGGGTCATTACGGCTTTTATGCTGATGTTCGGCATAAACTTCAATCTATATTACCTTATTTTGATAGGCAGAGCAAAATCGGTCTTCAAATCAAGCGAATTGTGGTTTTATTTATGTATTGTCGGTGTCAGCATTACCGCTATCGCGGTCAATATTTCTTCGCTGTACGGCAGTCTTTCTGACACCATTCGACATTCCTCGTTTCAGGTTGCCTCGATTATATCAACCTCCGGCTTTTCGACGGTTGACTTTAACCAATGGCCTGAGCTTTCAAAAATGATTTTGATTGTACTGATGTTTATCGGCGGTTGTGCCGGCTCTACGGCAGGCGGACTAAAGGTTTCACGAATTATGCTGATGTTTAAAACAGTTAAGCGTGATCTGCGCCGGATGATACATCCTCGCTCGGTTAATACAGTACGCCACGAGGGTAAGCCGGTTGACAATGAGACTATCTCGAGTGTCGGCGGATATATAATAATTTATATGATCATTTTCTTTATTGTACTTCTGCTTCTGTCGTTTAGCGGATTTGACTTTTTAACCAACTTTACCGCTACAACAACCTGCATCAACAATATCGGTCCGGGACTCGGTGCAATCATAGGTCCTGCCTCAAGCTTTGCCGCATATTCCGGTATTTATAAGCTGCTTTTATCACTTACAATGCTTTTAGGCAGGCTTGAAATTTTCCCGATTTTACTAGCCCTTGCGCCTTCAACCTGGAAAAGAAAATAAAAAACAAAACGCGTAGATAGCATCTACGCGTTTTTATTGTTAAAAAGCTTAAATTTTAAATTAGCGGTACGTAAGGGTTATAGCCTTGGTCATCGCGGCTGCTTGTTCCACCCTGAGATGAGCTACCTTGAGATGAGCTACCCTGAGACGAGCTACCCTGAGATGAGCTTTCTTGAGATGAGTTCACGGTTGAACTAGTGTTACCGACTGAAGAACTGCTGTCTGAAGTGTTGCTATCAGAGGTACTGTTATCAGTAGAACTATTATTAGAAGTACTGCTATCAGTAGAGCTGTTATTCGAAGAACTATTGTCAGCAACACTGCTATTGGTTGTGCTGCCGGTGGAACTGTTTTTGGAAGAACTGCCGCTGGTAGAACTGTTTTTGGAAGAGGTGTTATCTTTTGAGCTATCGGGATTGGTGCCCATTTCAAGGCTGACATTACCCCATGAATCCTCAATTTCCTCAGATGTAAGCTTATCAGAAGAACCGTTTACATCAGGATAACTATCTGTTCCGATATTTCCCTTCTGTTTATCTCCACAAGCCGCAAACATGGTAAGCACCAGCATTAAAATAAAAATTACTGCTAATATTTTTTTCATAATTCCTTACCTCTCTTAACTCATATATACGTCCACTATAACACAATCCGAATGATATGTCAAAAAGTTTTTTTAAATTTTAAAAATCATTTAACAATCCTTAAAGATGTTGGCGTAAACGGTATAGATATATGTATATGAAACTCAAGCGGCTTTTTCTTGACATACATATAGGTTTAGTATTATAATAATCATAATAGCAAAAGGGCGGTGACAACGGTGTCGGATAAAAAACATTTTAATAAATCAATTATGCCTCGGTGTGAATATTGCCAAAAAGGTCGCACGCTTTCAGGCGGCAGCGAAGTTTTTTGCTTAAAAGCCGGTATTACCGACCCCGGTGACAGCTGCAAAAGCTTTAAATATGACCCGTTAAAGCGTACCCCTAGCTCAAAAGACCTCGCACGTGACTATAAACCGTCGGATTTTGCACTTTAAATTTTAAATTTACTATTGACAAAAGGGCTTTTGACGGATATAATAGTCGGTGTCTTGAAAATATGGTGGGTATAGCTCAGTTGGTTAGAGCGCCAGATTGTGGCTCTGGAGGCCGTCGGTTCGACTCCGATTACCCACCCCACAAATCAACTCCAAGTCGCACGATTTGGGGTTTTTTATTCCAAAGGCACAAAATTTAATATTGGGGTGTCGTCAAGCGGTAAG
Source organism: Clostridiaceae bacterium (assembly GCA_904501685.1). Classification (GTDB taxonomy): domain Bacteria; phylum Bacillota; class Clostridia; order Oscillospirales; family Acutalibacteraceae; genus UMGS172. Next base: position 5,740 of record CAJGBX010000046.1, on the reverse strand, counting down.
ACACAGCACTTTGACTGCTGCATTCGTAGGTTCGAATCCTGCCACCCCAGCCAAAAAGAAACGACAATTTTCGATAGAAGATTGTCGTTTCTTTTTGGTCTTTTCACTTTTCTCTTTTCGTTCTTCTCTCTTCTCTCAAATTGTCGTTTCCAGAGAAAAGGTAGCTTTGCTTCGCAACATGAAGGTTGCGGTTTTATCCGAATTTTATTGTTTTTGAGGTCGGGTTTTATAGGTATGTACTCTTTTTGCAAGCCACATCAGTGCAAAAAACACAGCACACCCGACAATACCGCCTGCCGTATCAATTGCTACATCCTTTAATTCACAGCTTCGTCCCGGTACAAATATCTGATGCACCTCGTCGCTTACTGCATAAAGTGCCGCAAAGATTGGCGGTATTGCATAACGAAACGCCTTTTTAAGTCTCAGCGAGCGTACCGCATTGGCACTCAAAACGCCCAAAACCACATACTCAAGAAAATGCGCTGACTTTCTTACAATATGCTGCCAGCTTTCGATGATGCTGTCCTGCTCAGCCTTAGACAAAGAGTCGTATTTAGGGTTAACTGCACTGGCAATTTGCTTTATAATTTCGCTGCTTGTTTCGGTCGAAACCGAGGCAGGCTCGGCCGACATATTAAAAATAACCGCCATCCACAAGCAAAGCAACAAAATCGACACTGTACGGTCAATAGCTATTCCCTTATTCATACTGCACCTCTCTTTTCTTAATTATTTTAGCACATTTCTGTTTATTTTACAACATCAAGAATATCTTTAGTATTTTGGGACCAAAATACACTTAGCCACAGCATTAAATCCTAATCCCAAAATCTGATTCGGGCTTGAATGCTTTGGCTAAACACAAAAAAGGGTGAGTTTATGAAAAAGCTATTTTGGTTTTCGGCGTCATTGTTCAGCGCATTCATTATCTTTTGCCTTATCGCATTTCTGCTCTTGTACCTGTCCTTGCCGTATTCGTCAGGAATTTTAGAGGGTAACGGCTCAAAAGCACCCGACACCGACCGTCTTGAAACCGTTGAAAAAGAGGCCCCGCCACTTCGTTTAAGCGTAATTTTTCGTGACAGCGAAAGAACCTTAATGTGTGACCTTGAAATCACACCCAGTCTTCAGTCGGTATGGGCGAACGCCGTCGAAATTTCGCCATCGGTTTCGGCTGAGGATGGCATTTACACCTTTATCAGCCGTTGTCTTGAGACCGACCGGATTAAAAGAACTAATTATATTTTAACCGACAATGAAAATTTTAAGGAAATTGCTGACATAACCGGCGGAATAGTGTATAATGATGTTTTAGAGGGCGAAAAGCTTTTGACAGGAAGTCAAGTGGTAAAAATTCTAGACCTTGAGCTTTTCGAAAGTGCCTGCCGTCAGGCCGCTTTTGGCACTTTTTCGGGCAATCGGGAACGGCTTTACGAATACATCACCAAAAACACCGTTCACAAACTATCCTACCCCGAAATTTACTCGGCATACCATTAAACCGACAAATTACGCTCAAAACATCTTTGAAAGGGAGTTAATTTTGAAAAGGCTCATTACAGTTTTGCTTTTAATATTGATTTTAATTTCAGCGGTTGGCTGTGACCTGCCGTTTTTTGGTGAATCCGATACACCGGACCCCGGTAAAATTACAGAGGCTGATTCGGTATCCACCTTTAATATATACCCCGAAACCCTACACTTTAAGCCGATAGAAAAATTCGAGCGTGTGGGCTTTGGTGAGCTTAACAAGACCCAAAAAGGCATTTACATTCTGCTTGACAATGCTATTTTTAATATGCAGACCGGTTACATAAGCCTCGGTACCGTTTCTCAGAATGATATCCGTAAGGCATACTTTGCCTTGAAGCTTGACCGCCCTGAGTATTTTTGGATTCCCTCTACCTATTCCCTGCGTTCAAACGGCAATAAAAATGAAATTTGTCTTGCTAAGTCCTCATCCGACTGGCTTTATACTACCTCTGAGCGCAAAAATTTGGAGGCTGAAATTTTTAAGTTTCTGACAAACTTCGACCAAGGCCTTACGGGCGACGAAACTCAGTATTCCCGAGAGCTTGTCGCTCACGATACTTTAAATGAATTAATTGAATACGATTACGAAAATGTTGATAATTACAGTAACAACCCCGCCGCTTGGGATATTACAGGCGCGATATGCCGTGGTAAGGCGGTTTGCGAGGGATATTCAAAAGCTATGCAGGTTTTGTCGTATGCTTTGGGTATCAACTGCTCAACCGTAACCGGCATTGCAACCGGACCGCATATGTGGAATGTTATATGCATTGACAACAGCTGGTACCACCTTGACCTTACCGCCAATGATTCTCAAAACAACGGTTACCGCTTCTATTTTAACGTAACCACTGAATATATTTTAAAAAGCCGCACGGTTGACGCCGATTTTGACACTGTAGGAACGGCAAACATAAACGACCGAAGTAATATATTTTTACCCAAATGTACCGCAACCGAGCAAAACTATCATGTTTTGGAATCGACCTATATTGCCGAGAAAAAACAGGTGGAATCAACACTTGTCAGCATTATATGCGCCGCAAGGCGTCAGGGCAAGCGGTCGGTTGAATTTGCGGTTTCACCCGAAATGGGATTTGTTTTCGGAAACACCGATACCGCTAAATTTTTCAATATTGAAAAATGCATTTCCATCGCCAATTCAGAGCTTGGCTCAAAACGAATCAAGAAATTTAACTACGGCGGTGTCAACGGTGCATTGGGATTTGTAATTTCGTGGTAAAATTTAATAAATATTAACAATTTATTATTAGTGTTATGCTATACTTTATATTAAATATTTTTCAGGAGACAAACGATGCTTAAGCTAAACAACATAACCAAAATCTACGGTGTCGGAGACGGTGACGAGGTTCGTGCACTTCAGGGTGTCAGCATAGAGTTTCGCAAAACTGAATTCGTTTCGGTTTTGGGTCAGTCAGGCTGCGGAAAAACTACACTTTTGAACATTATCGGCGGACTTGACCGTTATACCGACGGCGACCTTATTATCGACGGACGCTCGACCAAGGAGTACCGCGACCGCGATTGGGACACCTATCGCAACCATTCAATCGGCTTTGTTTTCCAAAGCTATAACCTTATTCCTCACCAAACGGTGCTTGCAAACGTTGAGCTTGCCTTGACACTTTCGGGCGTTTCAAAGCAGGAACGCCGAAAAAGAGCAATTGAGGCACTTGAAAAGGTGGGGCTTCGCAACCAGATTCATAAAAAGCCTAACCAAATGTCGGGCGGACAAATGCAGCGTGTTGCTATTGCACGCGCCTTGATAAACGACCCCGAAATTTTGTTGGCCGACGAACCGACGGGTGCGCTTGACTCGGAAACCTCAGAGCAGATTATGGAGCTTTTAAAGGAGGTTGCCAACGACCGCCTTGTTATTATGGTTACCCACAATCCCGAGCTTGCCGAGCAATATTCTACAAGAATTATCCGTATGCTTGACGGTAAGGTTACCGACGACTCTGACCCATATGATTCGAGCTGTGTTACTGACGAAGCAGAAGAGCCTGAGACTAAAGAGCCTAAGGCCTCTAAAAAGTGTGACCGCAAAGGCAGTAAGACCTCAATGTCGTTTTTTACGGCACTTTCATTAAGCCTTAACAACCTTTTGACCAAAAAGGGCCGTACCTTTATGACCTCGTTTGCAGGCAGTATCGGTATTATCGGTATCGCCTTGATTCTTTCACTTTCGTCCGGCTTTCAAGCCTATATTGACAAGGTGCAGGAGGATACTCTTTCCTCATATCCTATAACCATTATGGCCGAGGAGGCCGATATGGCGGCATTGTTTCAGTCAATGGCCGAAAACGCCGAGGAACGTGAAAACCGCGAAAACGACAAGGTTTATGCCAATACCGATATGTACGATATGATGAACGCACTGTTCAATTCCAATTCTAAGCAGAATGATTTAAAGTCATTTAAGGCCTGGATTGACAGCGGTGATTCCGGTATCGAGCAGTATACCACTGCTATTCAGTACGGTTACGCCTCGAATCTTGAGGTTTACGTTTCGGATACCTCTAAGGGTGTTTTAAAGGCCAACGACTATATGGCACTTTTCGGTGACATTTCAGGTAACGAAAACTCACCTATGATGGGTAACGGTATGAGTTCGATGATGGGTGGCGGCTCGGTTAAAATTTTCAACGAGCTTATATCCAAAAAGGACGGTACCGGCATAAACGAACTCGTTTTCGACCAGTATGAGCTGGTTGACGCTGACAAAATGCATTGGCCGACCTCTAAAAATCAGGTTGTACTGATTGTTAATGAGCACAACGAAATTTCGGAATCCTTCCTTTATGCATTGGGTCTGCTTGACCGTTCGGATTTGAGCACCTTTTTCCGCAAAATTATGGCAGGCGAAAAAATGGAAAAGGTTGATATCAGCACAAATTGGAACTATGAGGATTTGCTGGGACTAAAATTCAAGCTTATATTACCGACCGATAAGTTCCAGGGCTTGGACACCGATGCCGACGGCAAGAACGACCGCTTTGTCGATATGAGTCAGGACGAGGCATTTATGAAGCTGTTGCTTGCCTCAGCTGAGGAGTTAGAGGTTGTAGGTATTGTAAGACCCAGACCTGAGGCCGTTTCGACCGTTTTGCAGAACAGTGCAGTTGCCTATACTAAGGAGCTGACCGATTGGTATATTGAAAAGCTTAACCAAAGTGAAATTGTGAAGTATCAGCTTGAGAATAAGACTACCGATGTATTTTCGGGACTTCCGTTTTTGACCGATATTCCCGAAACCGATGAGAAAAAGGCTCAAAACTTTAATATGTGGTTCTCAAAGCTTGATATTAAAAATCAGCTAAGCGTTTATTCTCACATAGCCTCTACCCCCGATACTGCCACCTTGCAGAGTTTGGTTTCGGGTGAAATGACAAAATACCCGACACGTGAAATGCAGGAAAGCTTTATAGTTATGCTTTATGCTCAGCAGGCAGCCGCCTCGGACAACGGCGGTATGACCGAGGAAAGCATCCGCAGTATGCTAAGCTCAATGACCGACGCAGGAATTTATGACCTTGTATACCAAACTGTTGCTGAAATAGTTAAGGGCCGGTATGCCGCTAGCCAAATCGCAAGACTTAAGACTATGACTGAAGAAGCAATAATAGCTGAATTCTCGGCGGTTATAGCCTCGGCTGACACCGTTACTTTAAGCCGCTTTTACGATGTTACCTCGGAATTGAGATACTCTAAGAGCTCGCTTACCGAAAATCTGAATACTATCGGCTATTCCGATAAGGACGACCCTTCGACCGTTAACATTTATGCCGCAACCTTTAAGGATAAGGACAATATCGCTGCCTTGATTGAAAAATACAACAGCCAAAGACCGGAGGAGGCTCACATCAGCTATACCGACTATGTAGCGCTGATGATGTCATCTATCAGCACAATTATTGATATTATTTCGTACGTGCTGATTGCCTTTGTTTCGATTTCACTTGTCGTTTCCTCGATTATGATTGGAATCATCACCTATATTTCGGTGCTCGAACGCACAAAGGAAATCGGAATTTTGCGTTCAATCGGTGCCTCGAAAAAGGATATTTCGCGTGTGTTTAATGCCGAAACCCTGATAGTCGGCTTTGTAGCCGGTCTGCTTGGAATTTTGGTGACGGTACTGCTTAACATTCCGATAAGTATGATTATTGAAAGCTTT
>CAJGBX010000045.1 GCA_904501685.1 Clostridiaceae bacterium | reverse complement strand
GTGAAATAAAGTGCAGCACCGCGCCATGCATCCACATTCTCGTATGCAGGTGCCAACACCTCATCCGAGCCTGCCTCCAGGTCATCAATTTCAGCTATCGACAGATTTTTCATAGTCGGACGTATAACCGAATCATCAGATACAAATGCACCCAGATTCATACCAAGCTCTGCATCAAAAGTGACGCACATACCGTCCTCAAAATCTACCGCATAGCGTGCAGGAATACGTGCTCCCCTATCAAGGAAGGCCCAGGACATTGTGCGTCTTTGCGACATTGGATCTGCGGCATGGAAGAAAACGAGTGTATCAGCTTCGCCGTTAAGTGTAAAGGTCGAGCCTCCCTTTAAGCCGCCCTTTAACAATGCAGCTGCAGTATCCTCATCAACCGTACCGCCGGTGTACTGAATATCAGCACTATCGACAATATTTTCCACAGATAATTCTGCAAGACTGTCAAGTGCACCGTTAAAGTTACCCTTACCGCTGATTCTCTCTTTTAATTTAGGCATATAAGCATTAGTCAGCTGACGGAACTCATCACGCTTGGCATCGGTATAATCCGGATACCAAAGCAGAAGTGACGAATACACAAACTCATCAAACCAACCGTTATAGCCAACCTCATATTCCATAGGAACACACCAGGTTGAAACCTCAGCGCCGAGTACATTAGGAGCCGACGAACGGCGTTCCCAATCCGCAACGGTAGAACCGCAAAAATTACCGAAAATTTCATTAAAGCCTTTTTTACCGAAAAAGACCTCAGTATCAGGTTCAGTCATATACTGCCAGTCAAGCATCAGGATATCCTTTGAAATCATATCGGCTGCTTCATATGTTGCCGGCATGGAATACTTACGTCCGTATTTATCAATTCTTTTCGGAATCTCAGCGCCACCTCTAGGCTGTAGCTTTTCGCCCCACATCATAACGCCGACGCCTCGCTCCTCATAGAAGCTATACAGACGATTAACATCCTCTGCCAAAAGTGTATGACCGGACTTATTACGGCACTTAGGACACTCACCCAACACACGTACCTCATCATGACCTATAGATACACGTTTGGGTTTCAAAAGTTCCAAAAGTTCCTCAGCAAGGTCAAAATAAAGCGTATAACTGTCCTCACATGAAGGACAATAGGTATCAGGCCAACGCTCATAAGGACGCTCGGCAATCTCACGGTGTGCCAATGTCAGATAATACGCGTGACTTAATGCCTGAATTTCCGGAATAAGCTCCAATCCCAACAAAGCACAGTGGTCGGCAATGCGTTTCAGTTCGGCCTTTGTCAAGCAGTCGGAATTAGCCATTTCAACATGGGTAGAATCCTTCCAATAGGCCTCGGAGCCCTGCAGTCCCTGAGGACCGCCGGGATACTCTCTCGCTTCTCGGCAGAATTTACGCCAAGCAGCATTAACCTCGGGATGAGAATCAAATTCTACGGCACCGCCGGTTTCCAAAATAATCGCATTATACTTCAAAGAGGAAATAGCATCCAAAATACGGCAAAATTCATCAATACCATAGGACGGCGGTAAATAAAAATGCACACCGCGAAACTCCTTATAAGGTGAATCCTCTATAGTACAGCAAGGGAACGAAAGTGCATTATCCTTGCACTCACCCAAAGCCTCAAGTGTCCACAGTGCAGATGCAATACCGTTAGTATCAGCACCGAAAACCTCAATCTTATCCTTAATGATAATACGATAGCCGCCGCTTATCAATTTATCGTCTATTGCCAAGGTAACTACGGCTGCTTCGCCGTTGTTACCTTTAACAAAATAAGATTTGAAAATATGGTTTAACAGAGGAAACCATTCTCCTGCGGCAACACCTGACTGCGGTTTTACCGAAAGCTCACCACCTAAAAGATTAATGCTTCTAGGATATGGCAAAATTCGTTCCTTAATGTTCATTTTCATTATGCCTCCTAAGAAAAGAACAAATGCAACACAACTGAAAAAACCAGCTGCAATATAAAACGTTCTTAAATTTCAGTTCTTTAATTATTTAAAAGACTCTGCCAAATGAGGCTCATCAGTAGCCTCACAGATTTGAGAGCCGGTATATCCCGATTCATGTAGATTACGGCAAACACTCAAAACTCTTTCCTCAAAGTCAGGCAGATAATGAGCATAGTCCTCATAAAAATACTGCTCATGTATCATAACCGATATAAATCCGCCCTTAGTAGGAGTATCAATAGCCTCCTGCACAACCGCCTGTACCTTTTCAAGTGTAAATCTGTTAAGCACACAGTCAATACGAGTAAACATTATATCCTCGTTTGTGTCGTACCAGAAATCACGACGTCCGATATGGTCTGTTAATTCCCCGCTTGTGTGATAAGCAACCATGGGGTCACCATTGGCATATTTTTCAAAGTATCCGGCAAGGTTACGGAATCCTAGCGTTCTTAACGCTCTAAGTGCAGGAACACTCGTCTCACCCCAGTGAATAGTAGTAGCATCACTCAGGCACTCTTCACCGGCAAAGCGAATAATTTCTTTACAGACCTTTACACAATCCTCTGTAATCTGCTCAGCTGTAGCAAATTGATACGGCTTATACGGCATTGCTTTATATGCGTGGAATGCCAGATTAAGCCAATCGGCATTAGCCTGAAACTCTGCTTTGTAACGGTCGGTCATCATAGAAAGGTCAAAATACTCTCTGTCACTTGAAAATCCGCCATCCTTAGGATCAAAAGCATAGAAAAGATTCAAATGAACCTTTGCACCGTAAAGGTCGTGAGCCTTTTTATATAATGCCAAATAAGGGTTGTCGAAAATCGAGGTGTACTCGTCCTTATGAGCATTAAGGTCAGCAAGGAACAAAATATTATCGTCCGATGATAAACGGTATTTCTTCATTACATTAGGCAGACGATAAACAGCAATGGTATCACTACTTTCCCCGTCTGTAGCCACAAACGTTGTACGGTAACCCACAACACCAACCTCTGCTTTATATTTTCCGTCAACATATGTTGCCTCAACACCATTGACAGTTATAGTCTTACCCTCAGGAGCATTGATAATGACAGGTAGAAAGAGAGTATCCCCTTCTACACGTCCATCATTTTCATTAATACAATCCCCATTAATGGGGAAAACAAAATACAAAGGATTATCCCTATGGAAATAGCGATTCATATGTACCCCTCCAAAGTATATCTTAATTTTTTCCTTAATTTATTATCAATTATCCCATTTGTAAAAATTGCGGACGCCGTCATAAACACGATACCAATCAAAAGCAACCTGCTTGCCGTCTGCACACAGGAACTTGGAAGGCTCATTATTTCCAAGCCAATCGGTAGGCACTGCACCGGCACCGCCTTCAGAGGCAATTTTATATATCTTTCTGATTCTTGCCATTTCCTCATTAGTCAAGGTGTTGGGTACGACAGAAGCCAGAGTTGCGGCACCCGAAATAGCACTTGCCTCTAAGAAGTCAAGATTAATGTCATGCGGTACCCTATCAGTAAATGCGGCACAATCCGGGTCATGTATAAAGAATGTTTTATTTTGAGGCATACGTACAAAAGTGTGCACTCCGCTATGTCTTGTAATCTCAAAGACATTGCCCGAGGTGTCATCACCCGAACGCTGTACCTCATGGATACCGGCCGCCAAATGATTCATGGTGTTACATCCGATAACAATTGCACCATCAGCAGAATCCTGAATCAGCTGATAAAGACGGCGTAAAGCCTGACAGCTTGTGATGCTATTATCATATAATTTCCAATTAGCGTCTGCCATAGGCATTTTGGTGAGCACATCCATTGTAGTAAAATCGTGCTTAATTAACTCATAACCCCAAGAACGAATCCGTTTAACATCGGTTGCCACCATTTCGGCTACACACGGATGGGTCGGATCAAGAGAAATACCGGCGCTCTTAGAATCTGACTTTGAAAATGCTTCTTGAGGAACCTGCAAAGCCGTTTTCAAGGGTCTGAACCAGATACCGGGCTTAGCACCCTGTTCCTTAATTCTTAAAGCGGTTTCTTCCATAGATGTAAAACCTTTTGCCACTTCATCCCAAGGACCGCCGTTAAAATAACGTGAGCCGCCGGCACTATATCTAACCTTCTGCCAACCGTCATCAATAACCATATACGGGTTGCATACAGCATCTGCACACATTTCCTTAAGATATTTAGTTTCTTCCATAACACTGTCGTGTGTAATATTACCGTATGCCCAATACCAGTTATTAACACCAAAGACGGGCTCTTGAGGCAGCTTCGGCTTTTCACACATCATCTTACAGAAAGCAACTGCCGACTGATAGGGTGTTTCGCCAACCTTTCCCTCACGGCATACAACCTCTACTGCAGTAAGGGGCTCCTTAAGCATTACACCCGAGCCGCCGCTACGTACATCAAGCCAAAGTGTTATACCCGAAGAGTCACACTGCCAAATTGCAAATGCACTGGGACCGGTTTTAACGCCAAAGCTATTTAATACCTCACCGTCAAATGCATAGAAATACCAAGGCATTTGCTTATTAGGATATAATCCCGTCCACAAGGTGTTTGTCCATTGGGAACGTTCATACTCATCGCCTACAGTCAAAATAACATCGGACATATCCCCACGCCAACGCAACTTAACCCTTTTAATTCCCTTTTCGGCAGGGTAAATGACAACCTTGGCAGAATTTTCGCCTACAACATAATCCAAGCGTGCATTTTGTTCTTCGCGACCGTCCGGTTCTTCAAAACGGACTCCGCTGTCGTCGAACTGAAACAGCACACTGTCAGGCTGACGAAGCAAGTTAATGAAACTTTTTTTCATAATCATTTATCTCCATTCACATAGATTTAAATTTATATCGATTATACAATAATAAACTACATACGCTTAACCATATTCATAAACAGTAGGTTAAGCTTCCATTTATGTCCGGGAGTTGTAGATACCTTCAGGCGGATACAACCGTCTTCCTCATGAACAAGCGGAAGCAAGCTGCATTGATACTGTCCTGCCGGTACTACCTTGCCACCGCAGCGGCGTCCGCCAACGGCTTCAAGTATCGTAACGCTTTCCTCTTCTGAATCACCGCAAACCGCAAGCAGCTCATACTGTCCGCGAGTGGCCTCAATAAGGAATTCGGTATCCTCGGTACCCTCAACAAAGTCGCGGCGAAGCTCATCCGGTGTTCCTCTGTCCTGACACGAAATACCCTCGACAGATGTAAATCCGTATCCCTGATATACAGAATATGACAATTCCTTCAATCGAATACAAGGCATTTGATTCATAACCAGTCTTTCGGCTGCAAAGCAAGGACGTGGCAGTTCCTTTGCATAGTTCTTTGCATTTGTACCGCCAAAATCAAATTTATATACAGTATGGTTTTCCATACGCACATTTCCTAAGTACCAATCGCGTATAAATGCATCAATTGCTCTATGATATTCAGTTTCGGAATCCTCACCGATGTAAATATGACGTTTAGTATAAGAAAGGTGTGTCATAACACCGTTGCCTTCCGGTTCAACTGCATCAGGAATAATGCAATCTGCACCGCTAAGCAAAGTATAAGTACCGCCGGCAACAGTGTCAAATACGATATAGTTTCCTTCTCTCGAGTATTCAACCGCCTGACCGTTTGCAAACACCTGCAAGCTATCCAAAGAATACGGCGAGGTGATTTTTACACGACCGCCGACACGGCTGGTAATCTTAACCCAAGCGACAGCGCTCTCTTTAAGCTCTGCACTCACTTCAAAAGCACCGCGAGCCAACAAACGCTCAAAACGAACGTCCTTCCACGCAGGATACTCACTATATCGGCAATCATATTCATCGAGAGATACACCGCGTCGGATTAAACGGTCATATTCCTTATCGCCGTCGGGCATAGCCGGGAACAAACGGATTACACCTCCATCCGACTGCATCAGCATTTCGTTTACTGCAGCCAACATTTCGCCGGTAAACTCCATCATACAAGGATAATAAAAAGGCTGACGCATAATAAGACAAACGTTCATAAACCGCTCATTTTCCTCGGCAGCAAGTCCATTAGAACGAATCAAATGGTCTAATCCCATTTCATACAAAAGGCGAAGTGCCATTTGTCCCTTACCGAGTCTTGCCGCAGCCGCAGCCAACCAGCTAACCTGGAAAACACCGATTTCACAGTTTTCACTTAAATATTTTATAGTATTAAGTGCTGTTTCAATCGTTCGGGGGTCACTGTCTAAATTAATTTCACCTGTCGGGAAAATAGGCATCAACATACTGGGATGACGAATCCACAGATTTACCGGTGCATCCTCAGAATCAAGAAAATGACGGCCAAAGTTATCAGTACCGGTCGGATACTCAGGCAATCCGTCATAAAGCCTACGTATATCGGACAGCAACTCGTCCTTATCACCTAAAAGCTCGGCCGATTCCAATGTGAACTTGAGCATATATTTAACCGAAGACACGGTTATTACAGTGTTGTGAGCAAGCGGACCTTGCTCAGGAGAAATATCAGGATACACCACATAGCAACCACGTTGCTCATCAAATTCAAACACGCCGAGTGCAAACTTACAAAGCTTCTTAAACAAAGGATAGGCCTCATCACGCAGATAATCCAAATCCTTAGTATATTCATACTGTGACCACAAATACTGTGCACACCAGGGCCACATACAATAGTACGCCATATGCGGATAGTCCATTGCGACACCGTCTAAATTATGGCTATTTCTTGCATAACGTTCAGCCAAATCCACATAGCTGAGCAATCCGTCCGAGAAAACCTTGCCAAGCTCGGTACGGTTACTGGAAAACACGCCTGCAAATGCGGCTTGAATATTTACGTCCCAATACCAACGGCTACCCCACAGGTTGGGATGACGGACAGCCCACAGACCGTTAAGTCCGCAAGCGTGATGCTTCATAACGCCGTCACGTCCGCTTGAGCAATCGAGAGCGTACTGATTTATATAGTAAACGTTCTCAAGAAATTTATCAGGCAGACAAATTCTGGAACGGCTGAAAAATTCCGTCCAATAATTTATATGTTCTTTATAGCTAGCGTCAAGCTTTTCAACTTCACGCTCTATTTCAGCAAGACCGCCCTGCAACGGATCCTCATATTTCCAATCGGTGTAAATTCCGGTCAAAACGGAAAAGGCCCCATCAGCGATAACGTTAATGACATTTTTCTCCAAGCGTCCGGTTGCTCCAATCAAACGTATGACACCTGCAAAATAAAACGGAGTGTCCTCACTGAGCTGAATCTTAACCTTATAGGCAAAAACCGATGGGCTTACCTGCATAACATCAACCAACGGATACTCGCGGCCCCTGCAATCAGGATACAAAATAGAGATGGTTTTGACCAAATCGGGAGCCTTTTGGCACACCTTGGTGACAATACAGTCACTACGTAAGACAACCGTCTCAAGAGAAAGCCTTTTATCCAAATCAAGTATAACCGTGGCGCGCTCTACATCCAGCCTTAATTCACTGTCACCCTTTATGACATTGTCATCAAAGCCGAATCTTAACTCACCCGTTGCAGGATAGCTGTTACTATACTCCGCTGCGGCATAACTCGGCCCCTGTGCTTTAGAAAGACGGTAATAGTAAAACGGCTCACCCTCTGACGGCTGATTTAAGTCGGCCCTTTTACGGGTATTCTCATAAGCAGCACCGAGAACCTCAGGTGTCTTGAGGTTTTTTAACTGTTCCGACGGAAGCACCGTAGGAGAAATATTATAATAAACCTCATAATGGTTCATGGCAAGCGTATATGCACCGTCATAAAACGCCATAGCACCGAAGCAACCGTTACCAAGCGGCAATGCATTACTCCAATCGTTTTTTCGATTTTTAAAACATACGTTATGCATACAAATCATCTCTTTTTATATTTTTGCTATTTTACTTTTTTTAATAACAATAAATTAAAGTATATGTCCGCTCTGCACCATAAATGCAGAAACAGCCTTACCGTCTACCTCAATAGGAGTAATATTCTTGGCTACACATTCAGCTGCAGCAAAGCCGGCGGCTTCACCGGTCGAGGCCATGTTACCCATCATACGGTAAGAGGTCTGGGGATAGAAATCGCCTGAGATACACTTACCTGCAAGAAGAAGATTTTTACAGCCTAACGGCAAGAGACAACGGTACGGTATGTGATACGGCTGAGACTTAACACCGCGTGACAAATCCAAGGTATCATCGTTAGTAAGCTTATGTACGTCAACATGTGCGTGTACTAAACATATTGCATCTTCAAAACGGCGTCCGTTTAAAATATCGTCATTGGTCAAACGGTATACACCGTGGATACGGCGAGTATCTCTGCAACCGATATGGCTCGAAGTATAAAGAAGTGAAAGCTTCTCATATCCGGGAATCTTTTTATGAGCTTCTACTACATCAAATTCCTCTTTACGTCCTTCAATTGTAGCACGTGACAATCCTTCAATATCATCAGGATGCACATCGTATTGGAAGTTTACGTCCATTCCCCAAACACCGCTGGCCTGAGGCAACTTAACAACTGAAGCTTGACCGCTGCTGGTTATAATTCCGTGTTCACGAAGCATATTTCCGTAAGCGGTTTTTGTAGCTTCGCCTTCAACACCGTTATAAGACTCGTCAAATCCGCTGACTACACCGCCGATACTTGCAGGCTGAACACGGCCGGTGCCGGGTTCGCCGCACTCCCACTCACAGCCAACCATATCAGCTATGTCACCGTTACCTGAAGCGTCAATATATACGGTAGCCTTAAGTGTATACAAACCGCAATCTGTAGAAAGCAACAGTGAGGTAATGCCGGTTTCATCCTGCTCTGCCGCAATTGCACGGCTATGGAACAATACCCTTACTCCTGCTTCTGTACAAATTTTATCAAAGAAATACTTAGCACCCTCAACATCCAAGAGGTCGCCCTTGCGATTGTGTCCTGTTTCATCTCTGCGGTCGCCGAAACGAGGGCAACACATATCATGCTCATGAAGAAAATCATAAAGCTCCTTAACTATACCGGATTTTCCGCCCTTATCCATAATATAAGCAACGGTTGATTCGGTCAAAATTCCGCCAAGGCAGTTATCCGATTCCAATAAGGTTACTGAGGCACCCTGACGAGCGGCAGTTACAGCAGCACTAACTCCGGCAACACCTCCGCCGATAACGGCAACATCACAATCTGTCAATTTTTTCGGATCAAGTTTAAACATTGTTACCCTCCAATATACATATTAAAAAACTCAAAATATAACTTAAAGTTATCATTTGATACCTTTAACTTTTTAAAAAAACTCACTGGAACCAAGAAATACAGAAAAGAGATACGCACATCAATGCTCCGCCGAGAACATTGGATAGCCTGTATTTTTCCTTGAAAAACAAAGCGGAGCAAACCATACTTAACACCAATACACCTGCATTGTCAAAGGAATACAGAACAGTAACGTTAACCAACGGTAAAACATAGGTTAAGGTGTGAATTGCGGCGGTCGAGATAAGACCGCAAAGGAGCAGTACAATCATAGATTTCTTGGTCTGCTTCATCGGTTGCAGCACCTTGCCTTTTTCATGGAAAATCAAATATAAAAGACCGATAACCGCCGAGAAAAAGAAGGTTATGGCAATCATCTCATTGCGTTCCATTGTGTTGCAGGCATCCTGCTGAATATTTAGAAGCGAGCCGTACATTCCGTTACAGAAACACAGTCCAAGGCACAACAAACCGAAGCGCAAGGTAAAGCGTCCTTCCGATGTCGGTTTACGGCAAATAAGAAAGGTTGCTAAAACTATAGCGACTATGCAAACCCACGTAAT
>CAJGBX010000044.1 GCA_904501685.1 Clostridiaceae bacterium | reverse complement strand
CGCTGCAGGTCGTAAGAACATTTTTGGCGACACTGTTAAGGTCGTCGAGATGCAGTCCGAAGCTGGTGCTGCTGGTACCGTTCACGGCTCTCTGGCCGCTGGTGCTCTGACTACCACCTACACCGCATCTCAGGGTCTGTTATTGATGATTCCTAATATGTACAAGATCGCCGGTGAATTGCTCCCCAGCGTATTCCACGTATCTGCTCGCTGTGTAGCTTCTCAGGCTCTTAACATTTTCGGTGACCATTCTGACGTTTATGCTTGCCGTCAGACCGGTTTCGCTATGCTCGCTGAGACTAACACTCAGGAGGTTATGGACCTTGGTGCAGTTGCTCACCTTGCAACCATTAAGGGTCGTGTACCTTTCATCAACTTCTTCGACGGTTTCCGTACTTCTCACGAAATCCAGAAGATTGAGGTTTGGGATTTTGACGATTTGAAGGAAATGTGCGATATGGATGCTGTTGAGGCTTTCAGAAAGAGAGCTCTCAATCCTGAGCGTCCCGTAATGCGCGGTTCTCACGAGAACGGTGATATTTTCTTCCAGCACAGAGAGGCTTGCAATGAGTATTATGACAAGCTTCCTGCAATCGTAGAGGAGTATATGGACAAGGTTAATGCCAAAATCGGCACTGACTATAAGCTCTTCAACTACTACGGTGCACCTGATGCTGAAAACATCATCATTGCAATGGGCTCTATCTGTGACGTAGCAGAAGAGGTTATTGACTATATGTTGGCTGCAGGCGAAAAGGTTGGTCTTGTAAAGGTACGCTTGTACCGTCCGTTTGTTGCTGAGAAGCTTGCTGAGGCTATTCCTCAGACTGTAAAGAAGATTGCTGTTCTTGATAGAACTAAGGAGCCCGGTTCCTTGGGTGAGCCTTTGTTCCTCGATGTAGTTGCAGCTTTGGCAGCTACAGGCAGAAGCGCAAAGGTTATCGGCGGTCGTTACGGCTTAGGCTCTAAGGACACTCCTCCTGCATCTATCTTTGCTGTATATGATGAATTGAAGAAGGACGAGCCCAAGGTTCACTTCACTATCGGTATTAACGATGACGTTACTCATCTTTCTCTTGAGGAGAAGGAGGCACCGAACACTGCAGCTGCAGGCACTAAGGAGTGCAAGTTCTGGGGTCTTGGCGGTGACGGTACCGTTGGTGCTAACAAAGACTCTATTAAGATTATCGGTGACCATACCGATAAGTACGTTCAGGCTTACTTCCAGTATGACTCGAAGAAGACCGGCGGTGTAACCATCAGCCACTTGCGCTTTGGTGATAAGCCGATTAAGAGCCCTTACTATATCAATAAGGCTGACTTCGTTGCTTGCCATAACCCCTCTTATGTAATTAAGGGTTACAAGATGGTTAACGACGTTAAGCCCGGCGGTGTATTCCTTATCAACTGTCAGTGGACTCCTGAGGAGCTCAACGAGCATATGCCTGCAGAAGCTAAGAGATACATTGCTAACAACAATATTCAGCTTTACACTGTTAACGCTATTGACCTGGCCGCTCAGATTGGTCTCGGCAAGCGTACTAACACTGTTTTACAGTCTGCATTCTTCGCATTGTCTGAGGTTCTTCCGAGAGAAGAGGCTATCGGCTATATGAAGGAAAAAGCACAGAAGTTCATGAAGAAGGGTAAAGAAATCGTCGAAATGAACGAGAAGGCTATTGATGCCGGTGCTAATGCATATGTTAAGATTGAAATTCCCAGCGACTGGGCTAACGCAGTTGATACTGATAGTGCAGTTACCGAGAACGGTCCTGAGAAGCTCGTTAAGATGGTTGACAACATTATGAAGCCGGTCGGTCTTATGAACGGTGACAGTCTCCCTGTTTCGGCATTCTCTGACCATGCTGACGGTACCTTCGAGCAGGGTGCTTCGGCTTATGAGAAGCGCGGCGTTGCAGTTCTCGTTCCCGAGTGGAATGCAGATACCTGTGCTAAGTGTAACAAGTGCGCATATGTTTGCCCGCATGCTACTATCCGTCCGTTCGCTCTTGACGCAGCTGAGGTTGCAGCTGCACCTGATAATATGAAGAAGGCTCCGAAGCCGATTGTTAAGACCGAGTACACCTATACCTTGGCTGTTTCGCCGATGGATTGTATGGGTTGCGGCGTATGTATCGGTGTATGTCCGACCAACTCACTTAAGATGGTTGCTCAGGATACTCAGCTTAAGGAGCAGGATGTATTCGATTACTGCGTAGCTAATGTTACCGAGAAGGAAGGCGTTGCCGGTTCTCAGAACATTATCGCTTCTCAGTATAAGAAGCCGTTACTCGAGTTCTCGGGCTCTTGCGCAGGCTGTGCTGAAACTGCTTATGCACGTCTTATCACTCAGTTGTTCGGTGACAGAATGTATATTTCTAACGCTACCGGTTGTTCGTCCATTTGGGGCGGCCCCGCAGCTACTTCTCCGTATACCACCAACAAGGCCGGTCACGGTCCTGCTTGGGCTAACTCACTCTTCGAGGATAACGCAGAACACGGCTTCGGTATGTATTTAGGCCAGAAGGCTGTTCGTGAGGGTCTCGTTACAGAGCTTCTCGAAATGGCTGAATCTGATAAGGCTTCGGCTGAGTTCAAGGCTGCTGTTGAAGGCTTTATGGCAACTAAGGAAGACGGCGAGGCTAACGGTAAGGCTACCGATATTCTCGTGGCTGAGCTTGAGAAGGCAGCAGCAAATGGCTGTCCTACTGCTCCGGCAATTCTTGCTAAGAAAGAGTTCCTTTCCAAGAAGTCTGTATGGATCTTCGGTGGTGACGGTTGGGCATACGACATCGGCTTCGGCGGTGTTGACCACGTTCTTGCTTCCGGCGAGGATGTAAACATTATGGTATTCGATACCGAGGTTTACTCTAACACCGGCGGTCAGGCATCTAAGGCTTCTCAGATTGGTCAGGTTGCACAGTTCGCTGCTGCAGGTAAGGCTATTTCTAAGAAGAGCCTCTCTGAAATCGCAATGTCTTACGGTTATGTATACGTAGCACAGATTGCTATGGGTGCTGACCAGAATCAGACCTTGAAGGCTATCAAGGAAGCTGAAGCATATAAGGGACCGTCCATTATCATCGCATACTCACCCTGTGAGATGCACTCAATTAAGGGCGGTATGGTTAACTGCCAGAACGAAATGAAGAAAGCTGTTGACTGCGGTTACTGGAATATGTTCCGTTTCAACCCTGCTTTGAAGGCAGAGGGCAAGAATCCGTTCACTATCGACTCTAAGCCTGCAACTGCAGATTATAAGGAGTTTATCTTGGGCGAGGCTCGTTATTCTTCGTTGACCCGTTCGTTCCCTGATCGTGCAGAAGAGTTGTTCGATAAGGCTGCAGAGGCTGCAAAGGCTAACAGAGAGCATCTTGAAAAACTTCAGGAGCTTTACGGCAAATAATTTTGCAGTAAAAATGCATAGATAAAATTCGACCCCGACGATTGCTCGTCGGGGTCGTTTTGTTATAACTTAATCAAACATTCCGGTGGAAAGGTAGCGTTCACCGGTATCGGGCAGAATAGCCACAATCGTTTTACCCTTGTTTTCCTCTTGTTGTGCTAATTTTAATGCGGCAAAGACCGTAGCACCTGATGAAATACCGACTAAAATGCCTTCGGTTTGCGCTATTTGTTTAGCGGTTTTCATAGCGTCATCGGTTTTAACGGTGATTATTTCATCAATTATATTACGGTCCAGGTTGTCAGGTACAAAATTTGCACCTATACCTTGAATTCCGTGAGGACCGGCAATTCCTTTGGACAAAAGCGGTGAGTCAAAAGGCTCAACTGCGATTATCCTGATATTACGGTTTTGCTCCTTTAAATACCTTGCCGTACCCGAAAGTGTACCGCCTGTGCCGACCGAGGCAACGAAAATATCCACATTGCCGTCGGTGTCAGCCCAAATCTCAGGGCCGGTGGTGTCATAATGCACTTTAGGATTTGCAGGGTTATCAAACTGTGAGGGAATAAAGGAATTATCAGTAGCCTCGGCAATTTCCTTTGCCTTTTCTATAGCACCGTTCATACCTTTACTGCCTTCGGTTAAAATGATTTCAGCTCCAAAGGCTTTAAGCAACTTCCGGCGTTCAACACTCATAGTATCGGGCATTGTGAGTATAACCCTATAGCCACGTGCTGTGCCGAGCGAGGCAAGACCAATACCTGTATTGCCGCTTGTCGGCTCGATAATGGTTGCGCCCTTAGTGATTTTACCGCTTTTTTCAGCCTCATAAAGCATACTTAAGGCAACCCTATCCTTAGCACTTGAGGCAGGGTTAAAGCACTCCATTTTGCCGAGAACTGCAGTTGAAATGCCGTTTAAATCACATAAATTGTTAAGCCTTATTAATGGTGTATTACCGATAAGCTCGGACACCGAGTTGTAGATTTTCATATTTATTCTCCGATTCGTTTTGTTAAAGTTGCACCGGGTAATTTACTTAATACCGTCACAAGCGGGAAAATCAGAGTGCCTGCGAATATATTGCCTATACAGTGCAGTGCATCATAAGGCAATCCCATAATAACCCAAGTGAAAAGCTGACTCCAATCACCGCCGGCAAAAAGTAAAATATGAGCCGGTGCATATAAAAGTCCGAACGAAAGCCCGTGCAGACCGCAAACAGCGATATAAACCGGTATTGCTATATATTGCTTCATATTGCGGGGCAATAACATTATAATTCCCCAGAGCACCGTCCATATGTACAAATATGGCAGAGTCCACGGCGAAAATCCCGAGAAAAACAGTGTCAAAAACACATATACATATATCGGCACAAGTGCTTTTACCCGGTAAACCACCGTAAAGGCTACGGTAAACATCCCTATAAGATGTATATTCGGCAGTAATTCCATCATTATATCCGAAATATACATTAGGGCACCGAAAGTGGCAAACAAAACGATTTGGAAAAGCAGTCGTCCTGTTTTACTCATTCCTTAATATATTTAAAACAGTATTCCATATCCTTGACAATTTCGGCCGAGTCAACACCGACGTTAGCCATTTTATTGTCAATATAAAACGCCCAATAAGACTTATCTTTGTTGTAATCGGCAGTGATGCCGTCAACTGTTTTTACATAAAGTCCGTACGGACCTTCTTCACCCGAAATCATACCCAAGCTTTGAAGAGCAGCACCGACGGTTTTCTCATTAGTGAAAATTCGATAGATTTTATTGCCGTCAGTATTATCGGTTACTCTGAAAATAAAGGAAATATTGCCGTTGCCCTTGTTGATATCCTTTGCAGCAACACCATAGTCATCTCCAGGCACGTAATCGTTTTTAGATGAGGTAGAAGATGTTGCCGACTGCCCGGGAATGTAGTTGTCCTTTGGTTTCTCCTTTTCACCGCAAGAAGTGAGCGAAAGTCCTATTGCCGCAATAAGACAAACTGAAAAAATGAATGATACAAGTTTTTTGATAAAGGTTGTTTTTTTCATATTTATTTCTCCTTTTTGATTTTTGAAAACTGTCCTTTGGCACTCGCAAAGCTGAAATTCCAGAAGTTTTCATTTTAGGATTCGGTCTTCCGACTTAAAGCAAAATCAAGTCACCTTCTCGGCATAACCAATGGCTTGTCTCCCGTTTGCGGCAAGTGGGATAGACTTGACAAATATAAAAGCTTATTACGGCGGCGTGCCCGTGCAGGAGTTACACCTGCTTCCCATTAATCCGATAACATTTTACCACTTATTTCTATGCATTGCAATAGTAAGTTATTGTAAGTTTATTAAGGGATTTGTCATACTAAAGTTAAAAAAAGCGGAAGGGTGTATCCCTTCCGCTTGGTTGGTATTTTATTTTTTGTCACCCATAGTAAGCACCAAAACTGCCTTTTGTGCGTGCAGGCGGTTTTCTGCCTCATCAAAAATCTCGTCAGCATGCTTTTCGAAGGTTTCGGCAGTGATTTCCTCACCTCTGTGAGCAGGCAGGCAATGCATAACCATTGCATCCTTGTGAGCCAATGACATAAATTCCTCGTTAACCTGATATTCCTTGAATATCTTTTCACGCTCAGCCTTTTCGTCCTCCTGACCCATTGATGCCCAAACGTCGGTATAAACCGCGTCAGCATCCTTTACTGCCAAGCCGATGTCCTCGGTGCAGGTGAATTTGCCCGTAGCTGAGGCCCATTTCATAATATCAGCATCCGGCTCGTAGCCCTTAGGACAGGCTATGCTAACCTCCATACCGCACTTGATACCGCCTACAATAAGCGAGTTTGCCATATTGTTGCCGTCACCGACAAAGGTCAACTTTAATCCTTCTAAAGAGCCCTTGTGCTCACGAATTGTCATTAAGTCAGCCAAAACCTGACAGGGATGACAGTAGTCGGTAAGGCCGTTGATTATGGGGATTGAGCCGTATTTTGCCAAATCCTCAACCTCGCTTTGAGCGAAGGTTCTTATCATAATACCGTCCAAATATCTTGACAGCACACGTGCAGTATCCTCAACCGGCTCACCTCGACCGATTTGAAGGTCTCTGGAGCTTAAAAACAAGGCCTGACCGCCCAAGTGATACATACCGGCCTCAAACGAAACGCGTGTACGGGTGGATGACTTTTGGAAAATCAAACCCAAGGTTTTACCCTTTAAATAGCGGTGGTCAACACCGTGCTTTTGGTCATATTTTAACTGGTCGCCGAGGTTTAAAATTTCCTCGATTTCTGCGGTGGATAAATCACCCAACTTGAGTAAATGCTTCATTCTTCGATAATCTCCTTTAAGATTTTCATTGCTTTATCTAGCTGTTTCATTGTAATATTCAAGGGAGGTAACAAGCGTAGCTTCTGTTTGGCGGTTAAGACCAAAACACCCTTTTCTAAGGCTTTGTTTGCAAGTTCCCGAGCCGGCTTTTCGGTTTCGATTCCAAGCATCAGTCCGAGTCCCGAAACACTTTTTACACCGTTGACTTTTAACAGTTCCGATTTAATATAATCGGACTTTTCGGTGACCTCTTTAAGCAGTCTTTCGTCAATCCTTTTAACAATTGAAACGGCACCTGCCGATACAACAGGGTTTCCGCCAAATGTTGAGCCGTGGTCGCCGGAACCTAATGTAAACTCAGTTTTTTCACCGAATAAACAGGCACCTATCGGCAAACCGCCGCCTAATCCCTTTGCAGTGGTAATAATATCGGGATTTAAACCGAAGTGCTCGCATGCAAAATATTTACCCGTTCTGCCGTTGCCGGTTTGCACCTCGTCGGCAATAATTAAAAAGCCATATTTTTGCGACTCAAGCTTGATGCAATTAACGAATTCCTGACTTAGAGCATTAACACCGCCCTCGCCTTGAACTAATTCTATCATAACTGCGGCAGTGTCAGGACCTACGGCTTTTTTCAAAGCCTCGCAGTCGTTGGCGGGAACAAACTCAAACCCTTCGGTAAACGGGCCGAAGTCTTTATGAAAAACGTCCTGTCCCGTAGCTGAGAGTGTAGTAATTGTTCTGCCGTGAAAGCTATTTTGAAGAGTAATAATTTTACCCTCTTTGCCCTCGTGACGGTCGGAGTAATATTTACGGGCGGTTTTAATTGCACATTCGTTAGCCTCTGCACCCGAATTTCCAAAGAAAACCTTTTTCATTTTTGCTTTTTCACAAAGCAATTCAGCCAATTCAACACAAGGCTTGGTGTAGTAAAGATTAGAGGTATGCTGAATTAAGTTCAACTGCTCGATTACTGCATCTTTCCATTCGGTGTCACCTACACCGAATGTATTTACCGCAATACCTGAACCTAAATCGATATATCTTTTGCCGTCGATATCAGTAATTTCCGCACCGTCACCGCTAACCAATTCAACATTAAAGCGGCCGTAGGTGTTGGCAACATACTGCTTATCGTTTTCAATAAAATGCTCCATAATTTACCCCACAAACATTGTACCGATACCCTCATCGGTAAGGGTTTCTATAAGAATTGCGTGCGGAATACGTCCGTCAATGATAAATACCTTTTGAACACCGCGGCGAATAGCCTCAATACAGCATTCAACCTTGGGAATCATACCGCCCTGGATAACGCCGTTTTTAATTAGCATGGTAGCCTCGCTGACGTTGATTTTCCTAATCAGCGAATCGGGGTCGTCCTTATCTCTCATAAGACCCGAAATATCGGTCATAGAAATAAAGCTTTCGGCTTTAAGCTTGCCTGCAATTTCTGCGGCGGCAGTATCGGCATTGATATTGTAAATATTTCCGTCATCGTCACAGCCGACCGTTGAAACAACCGGGATATACCCCTTTTCAAGTAAATCTAAAATAGGCTGGGTATTAATATCGGTAATTTCGCCGACAAAGCCTAAGTCCTCGTTCATTTTAGTTGCGCTAATCATATGTCCGTCAATACCGCAAAGACCGATAGCCTTGCCTCCGGTGTTTTCCAAAAGGTTAACCAAATCCTTGTTGGTTTTGCCGGCCAAAACCATTTGTACGATTTCAACAGTTTCCAAATCGGTAACTCTCAGACCGTCCTTAAATACAGATTCCTTACCGACCCTTTTCAGCATTCCCGAAATTTCGGGGCCGCCGCCGTGAACCAGCACGACCTTGGCGCCTACCAAGGATAAAAGCACGATATCATGCATAACTGCGGCTTTTAATTCGCCGTTTATCATAGCATTACCGCCGTATTTGATAACGACGATTTTGCCTGCGTATTTTTGAATATAGGGCAATGCCTCGGTTAAAACCAAGGCTCTTTGAGCGTTATTTATTTCCATTTTTTCAGCCTCTTAAAATTTATTTAAAATCAGGTTCTGTAGTCACCGTTGATTTTGACATAATCATAGGTCAGATCGCAGCCCCAAGCGGTAGCAGCAGCATCACCGCTGTTCAAGGTAATAAGAATTGTAATTTCTTCTTCCAAAAGGATTTTCTTTGCGATTTCTTCACTGAAATCGACTCCGGCACCGTTACGGCAAACCTCAATCTCACCGGCAGCCGACTTGAATGAAACGCCGACCTTATTAACGTCTAAATCGGCACCGCTGTAGCCGATAGCGCATAAAACACGACCCCAGTTGGCATCTGCGCCGAAGATTGCTGCCTTAAGTAAGGAGGAGCAGGCAACCGATTTGGCAACAGTTCTTGCGATTTCCTTGGTCTCGGCACCGCTGACGGTAACCTCCATAAGTCTTGTTGCACCCTCGCCGTCACGTGCAATGTTACGGCAAAGGTAAGAGGTTACGGCAAACAGCGCGGCCTTAAATTCATCATAGCCGTCACACAAAACACTGTCAATGCACTTGTTTTCGGCTAAGCCGTTAGCCAAAATACAACACATATCGTTGGTTGAAGTATCGCCGTCAACACTGACCATATTAAAGGAGTCTTTAATATCCTCACTCAAGGCGGTCTGCAAAACGGCAGGAGTAATATTAACATCAGTTGTGATAAATACCAGCATTGTAGCCATATTGGGGTGAATCATACCCGAACCCTTGGCAATACCGCCGATAGTACACATTTTACCGCCCACCTGAAACTTAAAGGCAATTTCCTTAAGCTTTGTATCGGTGGTCATAATACCCTCTGCGGCATATCGGCTGCCCGAAAAATCAAGCTGCTTTACAAGGCTTGGCATACCGTCGGCAATAGGTGTAATGTCAAGCGGTTGACCGATAACACCGGTCGAAGCAACAATAACGTCGTTTGCGGGAATTTTAGCATACTGCTCAACTAAATTACACATTCCCTCGGCAATTTCAATGCCGTTGGCGTTGCAGGTATTGGCATTACCGCTGTTGCAGATTATTGCCTGAGCATAGCCGTCACCTAGGTTTTTCTTAGTAACAGTCAAAGGCGCACCCTTGACAAGATTTGTTGTATAGGTTGCGGCGGCTGAGGCCTTAACCTCGCTTACAATAAGCGCTAAGTCACGCTTTAATTTATTTTTTCTTATTCCGCAATGGATACCCGAGGCCTTAAAGCCCTTTGCGGCACAAACGCCGCCCTCTGTTTTAATCATTTTTGTCACCTATTTCATTATAATGATTGTAGTTAGTCGAAACGCTCTAAAAGCGTTTCGACAAGCCACTTTTCAAGTGGCTTTAGCAAAATTAAATTGCAATTTAATTTTGCGCGACACTCATTTCAATGG
>CAJGBX010000043.1 GCA_904501685.1 Clostridiaceae bacterium | reverse complement strand
TCTGCAACCGAGTGCAAGAGCTTTTACCGGGTAGCACCAAACCTCGCTTTAGTGCCGGCTACGGTGATTTATCCTTGGATTTTCAAAAGCCGATTTTAAGCTTTTTAAGGGCCGACGGAATAACCTTAACCGAATCCTCTCTTATGATACCGACAAAATCAATAACCTTTATTGCAGGGAGTAAATAATGAATATTTTAGAAACTTTAAAAACTAAAAGACTGTATTTTGACGGCGGAATGGGTACGCTTTTACAGGCAAAAGGTTTGGGGACAAATGAAGAACCTTATGAATGGAGTATTACCCACTCTGACGTTATTACCTCACTGCACAAATACTATCTTGAGGCAGGGGCAAACATTATAAAATGTAACACCTTCGGCGTTACACCCTTAAAGTTAAAGAATTTTGAAGATTACATAAGGGCCGCTGTAAAATGCGCTAAAAATGCCGTTTCGGATAAAAAAGGTTGCTTTATTGCACTTGACATCGGTCCTACCGGTCGGCTTTTAAAGCCGTTAGGCGACCTTGAGTTTGAGGACGCAGTCAGTGCCTTTGCCGAAACTGTAAAATGCGGTGTAAGGTGCGGTGTTGACTTGATTCTCATTGAAACAATGAACGACCTTTATGAAACCAAGGCGGCAGTTTTGGCGGCAAAGGAAAACTGCGATTTGCCAATCCTTGTTACCAATGCCTACGGTGAAGACGGCAAGCTTATGACGGGTGCCGACCCCGACACGGTTATTCAGACCTTGGTTGGACTAGGTGCCGACGCTATCGGTATGAACTGCTCCTTCGGTCCTGATAAAATGCTCCCCATTATCCGCGAATATGCCGAAAGATGTCCTCTGCCTATTATCGTCAACCCAAATGCAGGCTTGCCGACAATGGTAGACGGCAAAACATTTTATAATATTACTGCCGAGCAATTCGGCAGCATAATGACTGATATTGCCGAATTAGGTGCCGGGATTTTAGGTGGCTGCTGCGGAACTACACCGGAATATATTAAGGAAACGGTTAAACACACCTCTGATATCCCCTTAAAAACACGAAATATCAAAAAAAGAACGGTGATTTCCTCTTATACCCACACTGTTGAGTTTGGAGAAAAAGCAGTTCTGATCGGTGAGCGTATTAATCCCACCGGCAAAAAGAAAATTAAAGAGGCCTTGCGTGAGGAAAACTATAATTTTATTCTGAATGAAGGCTTAAATCAGGTTGAACGCGGTGTCGAAGTGCTTGACGTTAACGCAGGCTTGCCCGAAATTGACGAGGCCAAGTCTTTAAAAAGACTTATTTTTGAACTGCAAAGCGTTACCGACTGCCCTTTACAGATTGACACCTCTAATCCCGAGGCACTTGAAAAAGCAATGCGAATTTATAACGGCAAGCCGCTTGTAAACTCGGTACAGGGCACGCAGGACAGTATGAATGCTGTGTTCCCTCTTGTTAAAAAATACGGCGGTGCAGTCATTGCACTTACCATAGGTGAAAACGGTATTCCCGAAACCGCCGAGGGTCGATGTGAGGTTGCAGGCACTATTATTGCCGAGGCTGAAAAATGGGGTATCGACCGTAGTGATATTATCGTTGACCCGTTAACAATGACGGTTTCCTCTGATCCTCAAAGTGCAAAAATCACATTAGATGCAATTAAGCTAATAAAACAGACCTACGGTGTTAAAACAAGCCTCGGTGTCTCCAATATTTCATTCGGACTGCCTGAACGCGACCGGATAAATTCAGCATTCTTTACCATGGCTTTACAGTCAGGCTTAGATGCTGCAATAATGAATCCTTTTTCGGATTTAATGATGAGTGCATACTACTCCTTTAACGCGTTAAGTTCTAAGGATGAAAACTTCAACAATTATATTGCCTTTGCTCAAAACGGCAGTCTGTCAGAGGTAACGCCTACAACCACTGCGGTTGACCTTAAAACAGCAATTATAAAAGGATTAAAGGATTCTGCTAAAGAAATAACCACTGAGCTAATCAAGTCGTGCGATCCGTTAAAGCTGATTGACAGTGACATTATTCCTGCTTTAAATGAAATAGGTACGGCCTTTGAAGAGAAAAAGGCGTATCTGCCCCAGCTGCTTATTTCAGCCGAGGCCGCCGCAGAGGCTTTCAGTGTTATAAAGGAAAAGCTGCCATCATCTGCCGATACCTCAAAAAAAATCGTGATTGCCACCGTTAAAGGTGACATTCACGATATAGGTAAAAACATTGTAAGAACCCTGCTCGAAAACTACGGCTTTTACGTGGTTGACTTAGGTCGTGATGTTGCCCCCGAAGCTATAGTCAAAGCGGCTAAGGACTGCAAATTAGTCGGACTTTCCGCTTTGATGACCACAACAGTGCCTGCAATGGAGGAAACTGTCAAGCTTTTGCACCAAGCTTACCCCGATATTAAGGTAGTGGTCGGAGGTGCTGTTTTGACTCAAACCTACGCCGAAAAAATCGGTGCCGACTTCTACGGACACGATGCAATGGATACCGTCAGAATCGCACAGAAGGTATTCTGATTAAAACAAACTAAAATCCGTCACCTTAAGGTGACGGATTTTTTTATCACAATGTTGCCACGACAATTCCCGCAACTACTATGGCCGCACAGACTGTACGCTTTAAAATATGCTTTTCATCAAAAAACAGCTTGCCCGAAAGCACCGTTACGATAACCGACGACTGCTTGATTAAGGTCATTACCGTAACCTCACTGTTTAAATCAGCATTAGCAACAAACAATGCCCTGTCGGCCATAACAAAAAGCACGCTTAGAATCACAATCCAATAGTTAGTTTTAACTGTACTAAGGCGGATAGGCACACGTGCCGCCAAAACATAAATTCCGTACATCAGCGTGAGATAAAGCATATACCAAAACTGTAGCTGTAAAGCGGTAATCTCACCTGTTTGCATCAAAGCCTTATCCATACAACCCGAAATTGCATTAAAAAGACAGGCTAAAAGTGAAAATACCATATACTTCAGCTTTACATTTCCATCCGAATTATGGTTGTTGCCTACATTAACTAAAACAAGACCGCTAAGCACAAGCATTAAGCCGATACCTTTTAGTAAGGTCATAGTCTCTCCTAAAAACGCCAAAGCAATGACGGTTGAAAACAGCATTCGGGCTGTATCCATTATTCCATAGAGACTTATCGGCATTTTCTTGATTGACACAAACGCCAAAATCCACGCCAAAAAGATTACAAACGATTTAAGAAATATCCAAAAGTAATATATCGGCTCAATTAAGTATATGTCACTCGAAAACGGTATTGTCAATAAAAAAGCCAAGGCGGTATGTAAAAACAAAACCTCCATAACTCCGCTTTTTTCCAAAGCCTTCTTCTTTATACCGTCACGGGCACCTTTTGCAAGCCCATAAAATAATGTTAATAAAATCCACATTTTTCTTTACACTTATCTGAAAAAATTTTCTTTTTCCTTAAAAAACATTCTGTTCAATATAATCCAAAATCTCAGTTACATCATCACTGATAAACAGGTGATTTATTACATCCGATGCAATAAATCCGTCCTCGATACCCTTATGCAATACACCCAACAGACCTTCAAAATAACCGTTGGTATTAAGCAGGGCCATAGGCTTTTTGTGACGTCCCAAGCTCTTTAAGGTCAGCATTTCAAACATCTCATCATACGTGCCGATTCCTCCCGGTGTGATTACAACGGCATCGCTTTGTTCGTTTAAAAGCATTTTTCTTTCGCTCATTGTTTCGGTTTCAATCAACTTAGAAATTTCCTTGAACAAAATTCCGTCAACACGTTTACCCTTATCGGTGAAAAAGCTTGGCACGATACCGATTATTTCAGCCTTACCCTCACTTAAAGCGCCTCGGGCTACAGCACCCATAAGACCGCAGTTGCCTCCGCCGAAAACAAGATTATGACCCCTTTTTGATAATTCAAAGCCTAATTTTTCGCCCTCACTGATATATATTTTCAAAATATTTTCACTTGCAGCACCGTAAATGCAAATATTCATAAGACTACTCTCCTTTTAGCCAAAGCATTGAAACCCGAATCAGATTTTGGGATTAGGATTTAATGCTGTGGCATTGTTAAAATACTCGCAAATCCGAAAGGATTTGCTGCGTTTTGTGCCTCGCCACATCAAAAATCCTTATTTCACAAAATTCCACGACCTAAAAGGTACGGTTTTATGAGAAGATTTTGGTGATGCGAAGCACATAAGGCTGTCGCCTATGTGCGACAAAGAGCCAAAAGATACCTTAAAACCGCCCTTTTAGGCTGGTTCGGGTTTTAATGCTTTGGCTAAGATTACATACATAATAGTTTAATATATGTAAAAAATCAAGAACATTCCACACTTTTTCCTTAACTTTATTAAAATAACACTTTCATTTTCCGATTTGTTGTGGTATACTGTGATTGTAACATGTCGAATTATGTTTTGTTGATTGAAAATTATTAAGGAGCTGACTTAATGTTAGGTTTTTATAATTATACTGTAATTTTAACTTATCTTTCACTTTGTTCCGGTATTACGGGTATCTTCTTTTGCTTAATGAGCCCGACTCATCCCGGACTTGCTACAATTTGCTTGCTTTTTTCCGGCCTTTGTGATGCTTTTGACGGCCGTGTTGCGAGAATGAGAACACAAAGCACTGAACAGGAAAAACGTTTCGGTATTCAGCTGGATTCGTTGTGTGACTTGGTGTGTTTCGGTGTACTTCCCTGCTGTATCGGCTATTCTGTCGGTATGACAAGCCCGTTGTATATTCCCGTTTTTTGTCTTTTCACCTTGGCAGCACTTATTCGCTTGGCATATTTTAATGTCACTGAAGAAGAACGTCAGCAGAAAACCACTGAAAAGCGTAAAAATTACTCGGGATTGCCGGTAACCTCATCCTCACTGATTTTTCCGTTCTTCTTCCTTGCAGTATTTATTAATTCCTTTAAAGAATATATGCAGTTCATCTATTTAGGTGCTCTTGTAGTAACCGGCGCTTTGTTTGTAATAAAGAGTCTTAAAATCAAAAAGCCTACCTTTAAGGGAATTTTGGTGCTGATTTTTATAGGACTTATCGAGCTTGCAATTTTGATCCTCTTGAAATCATTAAAATGAGAACTACTGAAAGTATAAATAAAACCGGGGCCGACTCGCTCCGGTTTTTATATAACACTGCGGTCGGCAGGTGCTTGCTCAGACCGTTAATATGTAAACCTATTTCAAATATAGCAGGCTTTTTTCTTGACCGCAAAATATCATCACTGTTTGTCAAAGGCTTTATCAAGTCAAACAGTATTGATATGACCGATTATGAGGACAGAAAATTCAAGTCTTTTAATGACTTTTTTACACGTCAGGTAAAATCCGGTGCAAGACCTGTTTGTGATGACGAAAACGCCTTTATTTCACCTGCCGATGCCCGACTTTCGGTATACCCTATAACTCCCGAGCGATATTTTACCGTAAAGGGTGTAGACTATACAATTGCCGATTTATTGGAAAACTGTGAGCTTGCAGAAAGGTTTTCAGGCGGTCACTGTTTAATTTTTCGTTTAGCAGTCGATAACTACCATCGTTACTGCTGGCCGGCCGACGGTAAGGCTGAAAAATCGGTACACATTAAGGGTAAATATCATACCGTTCAACCTATTGCAATGAGACGCTACCCTATTTTTCGCGAAAACGTCAGAGAGTATACTGTGGTTGACACCGATAAATTCGGCACTATTGTTCAAATTGAGGTCGGTGCTCTTATGGTCGGTAAAATAAGCAACAACGAAACCGACGGTTGTATTGCAGAAAAAGGTTCCGAAAAGGGGAAGTTTTTGTTTGGCGGCTCAACCGTAATTGTTTTAACCGAAGGAAACCGTCTGATTTTAGATAAGGAGCTTATTGACAATACCGAGAATGAGCTTGAAACCAATGTAAAATACGGTGAAAAAATAGGTGTTTCAATTTAATATTACGTTATAAATGCGCCGAAAGCTTTTCGGCGCATTTTTTATCGAAAAATAATATATGTTGTGTAATTTTTAGCATCATACCGCAAAATGTACTTGACATAACACGGTTTTAGATATACAATAATAAAGGATATAATGATGTATTGTGTGCTCATATTGGCGAAACGAGATATGATACTTTGATATACCGCGGTGAACATGCGACCGGTTTTTAAACAGCAGTTATTATATAAAGGAGGTACCGAATTTATGTTGTGGTACATCATTGAAGGTGTTGCCGCGCTTGTCATAGCAATTATAGCTTTCTTTTCAGGCTCGTCACACCGTCGCAGAACCGCAGAAGCCGCAATCGGCTCTGCCGAAGATGAGGCAAGACGCATTTTGAATGATGCAATGAAAAATGCTGAAGCCAAGAAAAAAGAAGCAATTCTAGAGGCAAAAGATGAGATTATCCGTTCACGTAACGAAACCGAGAAGGATTTGCGTGAGCGTCGCGCTGAGGTACAACGCCAGGAACACAGAATCCAGCAAAAGGAAGAGGCGTTGGAACGCAAGCTTGAAAATCTTGAGGTAAAGGAAAACAAAATCGCCGAGCGTCAAAAGGTCGTTGAGGAACGCTTGGTTGAAGCCGAACAGTTGAAGAAAAGTCAGTTTGATATGCTTGAAAAGATTTCGGGCTTTACTGCCGAACAGGCAAAGGCTCAGCTTTTGAATCAGCTTGACGGTGAGCTCCAGCACGAAAAGGCACTGAAAATTTCCGAATATGACCAACAGTTAAAGGAAGAAGCTGACCAGCGTGCACGTGAGCTTATTTCTATGGCAATCCAGCGTTGTGCTGCTGACCATTCATCCGAGGCTACCGTTTCGGTTGTAGCACTTCCCAATGACGAAATGAAAGGCAGAATTATCGGTCGTGAGGGTCGTAATATCCGAGCTTTGGAAACCGCTACCGGTGTTGATTTGATTATTGATGATACACCTGAGGCCATCACTGTTTCAAGCTTTGACCCCGTTCGCCGTGAAATTGCCCGCTTGACCTTGGAAAAATTAATTGTTGACGGACGTATTCATCCGGCTCGCATTGAGGAGACTGTTGAAAAGTCGCGTCAGGAGGTTGAACGTACCATTAAGCAAAAGGGTGAACAGGCTATGCTTGATGCCGGCGTTCACAGTATGCATCCCGAAATCGTTAAGCTTTTGGGACGTCTTTTCTACCGTACCAGCTACGGACAGAATGTACTTAACCACTCGCTTGAGGTTTGCTATATTGCCGGTCTTTTAGCTGCTGAGTTGGGTGAGGATATTTCCCTTGCCAAGCGTGCAGGTCTTTTACACGATATCGGTAAGTCAATTGACCACGAGCAGGAAGGCTCACACATCCAACTGGGTGTTGAGGTTGCTAAGAAATACAAGGAAAACGAAGCAGTTGTCCACGCCATTCACGCCCACCACGGTGATGTTGAGGCTAAGACTGTTATCGCTTGTCTTGTTCAGGCTGCTGATGCCATTTCAGCCGCACGTCCGGGTGCACGACGTGAAAACATCGAGAGCTATATCAAGCGTCTCGAAAAGCTGGAGGAAATCGCCAATTCCTTTAGCGGTGTTGAAACCTCGTTTGCAATTCAGGCCGGTCGTGAAATTCGTGTTATGGTTAAGCCCGAGGCAATTAACGACGACCAAATGATTTTGGTTGCACGTGACATTGTCAAGGAAATTGAAAACAATCTTGACTACCCCGGTCAGATTAAGGTTAACCTTATCCGCGAAAACCGAGTAATTGATTACGCAAAATAATCCCATATCGCATTTTAAAGCGCCGTTTTTTAAAAAACGGCGCTTTTTATTGCAAAAATTTACAAACGTGACCGAATGACATTTTTTAGGTAACTGATATTGTATTCTTTAATGCAATATGCTAAAATTAAGGCGATGGATTTTAAATCTACCGCCTTTTATATTTTTCAAGGAGAATAGCTATGACCGATATAATCAAGAAAACAATGGAAAATTTAGACAAAAACAAAATGCAAAGCTTTTACGCCGAAACCAAGGAAGAGGCTAAAGAAATTGCGCTTTCCTTTATCAATAAAGGTGAAACTGTAGGTGCCGGCGGCTCAGTCACCTTAGGTCAGCTTGATATGCTGAACACCTTAAGATGCGGTGATTATGTTTTTCTAGACCGCTACGGCGATAAAACCATAGAAGAAATTCACGAGGTGTTTCATAAGTCCCTTTCAGCCGACGCTTATCTTTTATCGGCAAACGCCGTTACCGAAAACGGCGAATTATATAACGTTGACGGCACCGGAAACCGTGTGGCTGCTTCCATTTACGGTCCGAAAACCGTAATTTTCATTGTAGGTAAAAATAAAATCGTAAAGGATATGGATGAGGCTGTGAAGCGAGTTAAATCAATTGCCGCACCGCTTAACTGCAAGCGTCTGGGCAAGAAAACTCCCTGTGCCGCAACCGGCAAATGCATTGCTTATGAAAATGGCGGCGCACTCAATCCGGCATCGGGTTGCCGGTCTAAAGACCGCATCTGCCGAAGCTACATCACCTTAGGCGAGCAGGTCAACCCCGACCGCATCAAGGTCATTATCGTAAATGAGGATTTAGGATATTAATTCTTATAAAAAGTAAAACGAAAGCCGGCAGTTAAACTGCCGGCTTTCGTTTTGTTTCAATATCTTACATACTTTCAGGGGCTTCGATTTTAAGCATTGCCAAAACATTTGCAATTGTAGTTTTTGTTGCCAAGCAAAGTGAAATTCTTGCCTGCATCAAAGCCTCGTCATCACACTTTACTCTGCAAGCATTATAGAACTTGTGGAACAATGTTGCTAAATCAAGCACATAACGGGTAATTCTTGCCGAATCATAGCTTAATGCGGAGTTTTCAATCTCACTTGTGAACTCCGATATATGTCGAATCAGCTCACGCTCCTCAGAGGCGTTCAAAATACACAGCTCGTCCTCATTCAAGGTTTTCGGTGAGATGCCGTCAGCAGACAAATTTCTTAAAATACTGCAAATTCTGGCGTGAGCATACTGAACATAATAAACGGGATTCTGACTTGACTGCTCAACCGCTAAATCAAGATCAAATTCCAAATGAGTATTCGGCTCTTTAGAATTGAAAATGAATCTTGCAGCATCCAGAGGCACCTCATCAAGCAGGGTTTTTAAGGTAATCGACTTACCTGTACGCTTTGAAACCCTTACAACCTCACCGTTACGTACCAAGCGTACAAGCTGCATCAAAACAACATCAAGCTTATTGCCGTCAAGACCGACTGCATCCATTGCACCCTTTAAACGTGCAACGTGACCGTGGTGGTCGGCACCCCAGATGTTAATCACCTTATTAAAGCCGCGAACAGCAAATTTGTTGTGATGATATGCAATATCACCTGCAAAATAGGTCGGATTGCCATTGGCTCTAATCAGCACCTCGTCCTTTTCCCCGCCGAAATCGGTTGCTTTATACCAAATAGCTCCGTCCTTTTCATAGGTAAGGCCCTTGTCAGTCAAAATCTTAACAATACTGTCAATGGCTCCCGATTTGTAAAGCTCGGACTCTTTAAACCATACATCATAATTGATTCTGTAGGTGCCGAGGTCGGTTCTCAAGCCTTCGATATTAAGCGGTAAAGCATAGCTTACTAAAGCTTCCCTACGCTCTTCCTCGCTCCTCGAAACAAAGCTGTCGCCGTGAATTTCAGCAAACTCCTTAGCTCTCTCGGTAATATCAGCCCCGTGATAGCCATCCTCAGGAAACTCAACTGAAGAATCAAAAATCTGCAAATAACGTGCCTCAAGGGATGCACCGAATTTTGCAATCTGATTACCTGCATCATTAACATAAAATTCCCTTGTTACATCGTAGCCGGCTTTATCCAAAACTGCAGCCAGACAGTCACCCAAAGCACCACCGCGTGCATTACCGATATGCATAGGTCCTGTCGGGTTTGCCGAAACAAATTCCACCATTACTTTTTTGCCCTGACCTAAGTCGGACTTACCGTAATCTTCACCGCTTTTTAGAACATCACTGACAATTGCGGCATAATATCGGTCGGAAAGAAACAGATTTATAAATCCGGGACCTGCAATCTCTGCCTTTTGAATATAAGTACCCTCAAAATCGAAGTTTTCGGCCAAGGCCTCGGCAATCTTTCTGGGATTTGAGCGAAACGCCTTTGCCCAACAAAGAGCGGCATTAACGGCAAAATCACCGTGTGCACGGT
>CAJGBX010000042.1 GCA_904501685.1 Clostridiaceae bacterium | reverse complement strand
CGAGCAGAAGAAAGGCGCAATCTGAACACCATAAACGTTGTAATCAGCGTTTTCCTGAATTTTGGTCGGGTCAACCGAAACATCGACACCTTTACTATTCAAAGTAAAGCTTACGGGCACGGTTAACTGACGGTCTTCAAAATAACAGGTCATCTCAACACCGTTTTCAATCTGTTTAACGGTATAGGTTTTTTTGTTGATAGACATTGCATAAGCATTGGTCTCATCAGTAAGGAAATTGCCGGTGTTATAGTATTTTACGATAATCGGAGATTTAACTCTGGGGTGAGCATCCTTTGAATCACCACCGTCGGCATAATCGTAAGCGGTATTAAGTGATTCTTCGGGCAGATAGCTCCACTCACAATCCATCAGCTTATCATAAAGAATAACACAAACTCTTTCTGCGTTCCAAATCAAGCTGTAACGGCTGTTTTCGGCCACGCAGGTTGTTTTAGAGATTTCATACTTATCAAGCGGTGTGTATGCTTGCTCTGCAGCGCGGTCAGGATTACCGCAGGCCACCATAAGGAGGAAAGCTAACGAAAGCAGCAAACATAAAGCCGTTGAAAAAATACGTTTGGTCTTTTTCATAATTATC
This sequence comes from Clostridiaceae bacterium, assembly GCA_904501685.1. Taxonomy (GTDB): domain Bacteria; phylum Bacillota; class Clostridia; order Oscillospirales; family Acutalibacteraceae; genus UMGS172. Next base: position 9,921 of record CAJGBX010000042.1, on the reverse strand, counting down.
CTCCTTTTTTAGAATAGTTTAAGAATCTCGGAATAAATGGTTCCTATAAAGCCGCCTGCCTGTTGTAACAGGATTCCAACAGCAACAAGCAGGAATATTACAATACCGCAACCAACTAAGGTAAGAAGTGTTGTTCCGAGGAATTTCGAGAATGTATAGTCGTGTATAATCATTGTGCCGCCCATAAGCAATATTATGGTATACATGGTGCAGATCGTCATCAAAACATCGAGGAAAGCTGCCTCATCTGGAACAAGAATATTAGAGCATACAATATATACAACGCTTGATAAGAGCAACGGTATCAATGAATAACTGATAACCGTAAAGATTTCATTAATCTTACCCTTACCGCTGAAGAGCGTACATACAGCCCAGTTGGTAACAGTCCAAAGGATAACCAAGCCGGCTGTTTTAGCAAGAATCAGCAAAGCGTTATAGCTGGACGGGTCAAAATAAGTAAATGCGAAGCCGCCCATTGTAGTGGTCATAACATCAAAGATATAGTAAAGAAGAATGATTACCAAGCAAATCGGAGCTGATGTAAGATTTTTCTCCTTAATTTCACGGAAATTTTCAAAAGGATGAGTAATCATTGTTGTAGCTAAGTGAAGCTTTTCATTCTTAACCAATCTTACCTTATGCTTTGTGGTGTATACCAACAATGCAACCAAGCCTGCAAGAATAACAACTGCGATAAGCAATATCCAACTAAAGTTGTCTCTCAACCACTCGGTTCTTACTTTATTAAATGCCAATGCATAGGTGCTGCGGTCATAGCCTTGCTCAGCAAGCTCAAGCGACTTGTTAATATACTGTTCAGAAAGTGCTGCATCTTCGGTTGTTTTTGCAATAGCATAGTAAGCCTTAGCAAGACCGGCGTAAGCCAGCTGACAGTTACGGTCAGCAGCCAAAACCTCGGTCCATTCAGCCATAGCCTCTTCATAGTCACCGACTATCGTTTTGGCTTGGGCTGACTTTACAAGCTTACCGTATTCGGTTATTCCAAACACAGTAATTGTGTTTTGCGTTTCATCAGTTACAATAATATCTTGGCTTTCTTTATTGTAGCTTATCGATACAGGGTTATAGAATGTTCCGTCCTGTGCGCCTGACTTAATACCGCCACCAAAAGCACTAAGGAGTGTACAGTCATTATCATAAATGTAGATACGGCCGTAGTACTTATCCAAAACATAGATAAATCCATTTTCATCGGCTACAATACCGGTAAGGTCCGGGACACGCTTTACTTTCGGATCTATCGGGTCGCTGACAATTTCGTCATCAACGAAATTGATGCCGTCAGATGCAATAATGTTGCTACCACCCGGGTTAAGACGCTTAACCTGGCTATCACTAACCGAACCACCTGTTACGGTATAAATAAAGTCATCATCATCAACCCAAAGGTCATTGAATGTGTACGGTAAAACCTTTTCTGACTTTGAATACTTTTCATTGGTCATAACCAATTTGTTCCAAAGTGTACCCAAAGCCTGCATAAATGTTGAGGGAACATCGTTCGAGCCATAGAAGCCCAAGAATTCATCCTCAGGTGAATACAGAATAGCACCGTGATATGAACCGTTACTCAAAATATAAACATAACCCTTACTGTCAACAGCTACCTTAACCGGCAAATAGTTGAATCCGGTAGGAATCAACCCTGAATCAGGCAACAAGTATGTTCTTATAAGTACACCTTCCGATGTACATTTAATAACACGTGCATTAGATGTATCTGCGATATAAACATTTTCGTCCTTATCCACAAAAATACCCTTAGCTCCGCTAAAGTGGATTTCACTACCGTCTTCGCCCTTGATACAGTTCCAGATTGCCTTAATGGAATAGTCCTTATCAAATATCAAAACTCTCGATTTGTTGCTGCTGTACTCACCGTCAAGTACATATGTGAGACCGGACGGTGCAACATGGGAATCGCTAAATCTAGAACTGCTGATACATCCCAAATCCAGTGCGGTGTAAATCTTTTTTACCTCATACATAGGTTTAGAAGGTGCTACGCGACGTGTCTGTCCTGTGAAATTATACCAATAAGTATATGTGTCATATCCCATTTCATCGGTCTTATCGGAAGCGGCTGAAACGCCAACTGCCGGAACTAAAACCAAAAGTGCAAGTACGCAAAGTGCTACCTTTATAAGAAGGCTTCGAATTTTAGATATTTTCATTTCATCAGTCCTCCTTATTCCTTAATACCTGCGCTACTCATGGATTCCATAACGTTACTCTGTGAAATCATGTATACCGCGATAGGAGGTATCATCAAAATAACCGTAACTGCCATGGCACTACCGGAACGGGCAATACCGCCCGCAGTAATCTGCTCCATAATTGTAGGCAAGGTCTTGAGTGCTTCACTGAAAATTGTACCGCCGGGAAGTGCAGCCCAAACATCACGGAATGTGAAAAGGGTCAATGTCAACCACATCGGCTTAACAATAGGCATTACTATCTGCCAGAAAATTCTGAAATAGCCTGCACCGTCAATCTTAGCGGCTTCAAGCAAAGCATTAGGAAGTGCACCCTCCATATACTGCTTCATCAAGAAAACACCCATTGTTGATGCAAAGTGCGGCAGAATATACACCCAATATGTATCAATAATATTGATTCCGGTAAATATAATGTAACGCGGAATTGCCAATGTATAAGTGTTAAACAAAAGTGAAAACTGAATTATATAGAAAATAGTCTTCTTAAATTTAATCTTTGACTTACACAAAACGAATGCAGCCATTGATGCAATAACAACATAAACGAAGGTTGTTGACAAAGTTACAAACAAGCTGTTGAACACGTATCTTGATAACGGAATACGGAGGTTTGACAACAGCTCAGGCAAGGCTGCGTAGTTAACCATCGTAGGACGGTGAGGGAAAAATCTCGGCGGGAAAATCATAAGCTCGTCAAGAGGCTTTAATGAAGTGCCGATAGCATAAACCAACGGCAAAATTGAAAAGCAGCCTGCGGCAATGATAAAGAAGAAGTAAAAGAAGTTACCGACCTTTGAACGGGTGTAACGCTTAGCCTCCGATTTAGAGGAACGTCTTCTTTTAGGTGCTTTCATATCATTTACCGAGTCTCTTAAAGCCCTAGCTCCGCTCGGTAAAATAAGCACTTCCTGTTTTTTACTAAACAAACTCACTGTCGCACCCCCTTACTTTCCTGTCATATTAAGCAGCTTTCCGATAATCAATCGGAACAGTACCATCATCAAGAACAGTACAACCGCAACCGCCGAAGCGTAACCTAATTCGAATCTTTCCTGACCTAAGTCATGCATATGCGATACGATTGTATCGGCAGCATATTCAACCGACGGGAAACCTGCCAGCTGAATTGCGATTGCACTGATTGAGAATGCACTCGAAATCTGCATAACCGCACTGAACAAAAGCATGTGCTTCATAGTAGGCAATGTAATGTACCACAGCTCCTGCCAACGGCTTCTGATACCGTCAATAGAGCCGGCCTCATAAAGCTCATTATTAACATTCTGAAGACCGGAAATATTTGAAAGGAAGGAAACACCCATGCTCGACCAAAGCTGAACCGCAATGATAATAGGCTTAATATATGCGGCAGTTGAAAGCCAGGTAATCGGCTCGGTAATAAGACCTAAGGATAACAATGCACTGTTTACGTAACCGTAGCTATCACTACTGAAAGCAACCGACCAAATAAAGTGTGCATTACCGACCAGTGCCGGAGCGTAGAACATAAACGATAAAAGCGTACGAACCAGCGGAGAAAATTCATTGATGAACCAAGCAAGAACGAATGAAAGCAAGAAGCCAGCCGGTCCACAAATGATGGCGAAAAGCAAGGTGTTTTTGAAAACAACCGGGAACATATCGTCATCAAGGAAAGCTCTCAGGTAATTACCTAATCCCGCAAATTGCGGAGTATTTATCATATCGAAATTGGTAAAGCTCAATACCATAGAAGAGAGTATCGGCAGCACGAGGAATACAAAGAAAAATATAAAGAACGGTGCGAGCATTATATATGAAGGAAGCTGTTCCTGCATTAAGGCTCTGCGTCTTTGCTTTTTAAGGTTTAATTCAATCTGTTTTTCCATAATCTACTCTCCTCCTCTCTTATTTCTTAGCGTATTCGAGAATTTTACGTATGATTTCGTTATCAGCGACCTCGCCCCACTCAAGCATTGCATCCTTTTCGTTACTTTTGCCGTTAAGGACTGCCCAGTATGCCTGGTCAACTGCACGGGATACGTAGTAGCCGCCCGGAACCTCGGGAAGCTCAGTAACATATGACCACTGCTCCTGTAAAATTGCAAGGTCATCTGCATTCCATGAATATAATGCGAAAGCATCGGTGTTTGCGGTTGCAGTACGTGATACTGCACCCAAAATAGACTCAACATTATTGTTGTATCTCAACTGAGTATCTGCCGATGTCCACCAACACAAGAACTGCCAAGCAGCATCCTTATTAGGAGATGCCTTAACAACGCTACAGCCGGTACCCGAACCGCCGATCGAACGGTTGATAGTGCCATCCTCCTGCATAATGCCGGGGATTGCGCAAATCTTCCAACGTCCCTGAATTTCGGGAGCGGTCTGTGTCAGCTGATTATAGGTTGTGTAGGTTGCAACACCTAACGGAGCAGTACCGGTTCTGAAACGGTTATAGAAGTCAATCTGCTTCTCAATACCATATTTGGTATAAAGGTCAGTCCACTGTGTAAAGGCTGAAATTGCCTCGCTCGAAGTCAATGTTGTCTTGTTAGCTGCTTCGTTATAAAGCGCTACATTGTTCTGTGTCAAGAAGGTGGGGAACAAATGTAATCCGCCCATACCTACGTTAACTGTTGTAATAGATGCAATTTTGGTATAAGGGATATAAGCGGCCATATTGTTACGCTGTAAAATGGTTGCGGCATCAAGGAAATCAGTCCAGGTCCAACCCTTACCATCGTTAGCCAAAGCAGGATCCGAAATTCCTAAACGATCAAACACGTCGGTTCTATAATACATTATATAGAAGTTTTGTGTATCAGGCAAAGCAAACAACTGCTTATGGTCTGTTCCGTCATTGTACCAATACGGTGTATCGGCAGAATTCTGGAAGCGCTTCAAAACAGTTTCATAGTCCAAAAGATATGTTGAACCGTCATCCACAGTAGAATATTTCGGGTCAACCTTTGCCGAGAAGTTAGTTAAGTCGTAAAGAGCGCCACGCATACCCAGGTTTACCGGAGTAGTACGTCCTAAATGGAGCTGCAAATCGGGGAAATTACCGGCAAGCAAGCCGTTAACAAGCGAAGCGGTAACAATTTCCATCTCAACGCCGATACCTGTTTCATAGGTAAAGGAATCGTGAATAAGGTTACTCAAAACCTGTGTTTGGTCACGGCCCCAGTTAACCCAAATTTTAAGGCTTCCCTTTGAATCTGCAGCAGCAGAACCGCCGACTGAACTAAAGTCATCCGAGAAGGATGCAAAGAAACGGGTTGTACCGAACTTCAACGACTCCCAGAAAGAGGATGAATTATCCTTAAAGCCCTTTGCGGGAGCTGCCAACTGTATTTGGTCAAGGCTCAGCGGCATGGTCTTCATTTCGTAGAGCCAAGAGCAAACGGTTGTATAGTTAGAATAGAAATCCTTTACATAAACCTGTGCAGTATACTGATTATCGTACATTTCCTTTAATACACGAGACATATTGTTCAATGCAGAAATGTATTTACTGCTTCGGTCACCCGAAAGTGCCTTCATATCTGCAGAAAGTGTCTTAAGGTCAGTATAGCACTTAAGCAAGGTCTCCTGGAAACCGGGGATTTGCTTGAACAACTCATAGCTACGGTTGGGGTCAGGAGATGCACCGGTAATCATAACGATATCCATATATGTATTACCGATAACCTCAGTAATAGCACTGAGTCTTGAATAGAATTCAGCTGTTTCACCCAAGGTAACGGTCAAGGAAATAGTATGAATACCCTTAGTGAGGTAGAATTGATAGGGGTTTTTACCGCCTATTTTCTGGAATTCCCAGTTATTGTTGTAGTTAAAACGTAAATTCTTACACTCAGCAAAAGGAACCTTATCATCTATTGAAAGTGAACGGTAGGTAAAGCCATCAATAATAAAAGACTGCTTAAAGTTCATACCCAAGGTGTATAATCCATCCTCGGGAACGTTGATTTTCCATGTGAGTGTTTCACCCGGAACCTGCCAGTTAGTATTACCAATGTAGTTAAGGATAGACTTAACCGGACTGTTGGGATTAACATCACTTGAACTGTTGTCCGACTTTGAAATAAGAGAATTGGTTGACTTAATCCAAGCATCCTCGCCCTCAATTTCCAAGGCGGCGCCGGAATATGCGGGCTTACCTGCATGCTCAGCAGCATACTGCTCATAGGTGAGCTCAGCCTTAGGAGCCTTGAAGATGATTTCAGAAATCGCAACAGGCTCATAAATTGACTCTAAGGTAATGGTATGTGTGCCGGCAGATAAGAAAATCTGATACGGATCGGCAACAACACCAACCGGGTCAATGGCGTATTTGGTAACAAACTCACCGTAATCAACCTGCTCGGAGGTCAACTGGTTGCCTAAAGTATCCTCACGGACTGTGCCAACCGGATTCTCAAAATTAGAACCGTTGTTGACAAAATGACGCGGGAACGACAAACCGTCCAAGCCCGGATAAAGCAGCTTTCCGTCAATAAGGAAGCTAAGCTCAACCGGATTGGTTGTAACCTTATCATCATCGGTAGTAGCAGTTCCGCCGGATTTAATAAGCGGTAAATATGTAATGGCAAGGTTGTAAATGCCGTCTTCGGGAACTGTTATCACATATGTGAGCTTACCCTGCTGCTGGAACTTTGCATTATCGCTCCAAACCAAGCAGGACTTCGACTCCCTTTTCTGAGATACGGTATCAACCAAGACATCATAAAGCTTTTCCGACAACACACTGGCCTTTCCGTCAGCAGTATCGTACTCGACACCCTCAGCATTCGTATACTCAAGAGGATTAATAACGATATCCTCCTTGGCATAATTGTACTGAGCAATCGTCTTAAGATACGTAAAGTACAACGACGATTTGTCGGTACCGTAACTCGCATCCGAAGAGGTCTCAGCACCGCCTGCAGCAGCTTCTGTTGCCGATACTGCGGGAAGCGCAAATACCGAAACCAAAAGCATCACAACAAGCATTACAGCCAGCCTTTTGATTCTACCTGAATACATTTCTTCACCTTCAAACTAAGAATTTAAACAGTGCTCTGGCAGAGCAGCAAAGCGAAACTAGTGACAACTATCCACTATGCATAATGTTCTATGTAGTATTATCTAACAAATTATTGATTTTGTCAATGGTTTTTTGTCAAAAATCCACTAAATTCAAGCAAATTTTTTTAAAATTTATACTAAGTCTTATATGTTTTTTTAATTTTTTTAAAATTTTTCACCTCTTACTCTAGTTAAAATGCACAATAACCATTAACAACTCCCCACTGCTATTGACGTCTGCTCTTTTCATTTTCGTCAGTATTGTCGTTTAAGATGACTTATTTGTTAAATTTGTCCAAGCCTTTTTACAAAAGTATATTTCAAACCAAGCTTCTAAATGTCAATTCGGGGAAAATTAACAAATCCTGCCGAAAAAATAAAGATTTCGACAGGATTTTATTAAATTTTACATTATTTCGCTTTCAATTTTCAGCAAACGGTTGTATTTGGCAGTGCGGTCGGTTCTTGACGGTGCTCCGGACTTGATAAAATCTGCTCCTGAGGCAACCGCCAAATCAGCAATAAAGGTATCCTCTGTTTCGCCCGAACGGTGTGAAATTATCGGCGTGTAGCCGTTTGCTTTGGCAAGCTCGATTACCTCCAGGGTTTCACTTAAGGTTCCTATTTGATTGAGCTTAACCAGAATAGAATTTCCCATTCCCTCTTCAATGCCATTTTTAAGCCTTAAGGGATTGGTTACAAACAGGTCATCGCCTACCAGCATTGCCTTTGATTTCAAGGCCTTCGTCATATTTTTCCAACCCTGATAATCTTCTTCTCCAAGCCCATCCTCAACCGAAATTATCGGATAATCTTTTAAAAGTAACGTGATTTTTTCGGTTAGCTCCTCAGAGGTCAGGCTCTCACCTGATTTAGGCAAATTATACCTGCCGTTTGAGTACCATTCACTCGAAGCAACGTCCAGTGCAAGCCTGACATCTTCGGTCGAATAACCGGCTGTACTGATGCCCTTTAAAATCAGCTCAATTGCCTCTCGGTCATCCTTTAAATCAGGCGCAAAACCGCCCTCGTCACCGACGCCGGTTGACCTGCCTGCAACCTTCAAAACGTCACCTAAGGCGTGATAAATCTCGGCTCCGGCACGCAGGTTTTCAGAAAACGAGCCGAGATTCGGTACAATCATAAACTCCTGAATATCAATATTGTTTGACGAGTGTGCTCCGCCGTTTAAAATATTCATCATCGGTCTTGGCATTTTCAATCCGCTGATACCACCTAAATATCGGTACAACGGCACTCTGTAATGCCTTGCCGCGGCACGTGCCACCGCCATAGACACTGCTAGAATTGCATTGGCACCTAAAGCAGCCTTATTGTCAGTTCCGTCAAGTCGGCAGAGCTCACGGTCAACTGCCTTTTGATTGAGTGTACCGAGCCTTCTTAAAGCAGGAGCTATAATAGAATTTATATTTTCGACTGCCTTTAAAACGCCCTTTCCTCGGTATCGGGTGCCTTTATCACGAAGCTCGACTGCTTCAAAGCGTCCGGTGGAGGCTCCCGACGGCGCAATAGCTATCGCTCTGCTGCCGTCAGACAGAAAAACCTCTGCCGCTACAGTCGGGTTGCCTCTTGAATCCAAAACCTCATATCCCTTTACATCAACAATCATTTTACTCACCTTTCAGTATTGGCTGACGAGAGTCAGCTTAAGATAATCTATTATTGACAGGGTGTAAGGCGGTTTAATCAATATGTTGTGGAAAACATAATTTACCGGATGTTTATTCCCCAAAATACGTTGACATTTTAAGAAGAAAGATATATTATATAATATAATAGGGTTAATATGGTATGAGGAGAGGAACTATGGAAATAGTCAAGTGCCTGATTGCAGGTCTTAAAGTTACGGTCGGCGTAAGATTTGACCTGCTACGGGGTCGCATACAAAAATACTGTTTTGATTTTTCGGGCGAGCCTGACATTGCCGTAATTCCCGGGGAGGAAAAGTTTTTAGAGGTTTGCGGATACAACCCGAATTTGGCTCCCGAAACGGTTGAATATATGGTCACCGGTAGTATATTTTACTATAAGCTTTTGAAATTTGGCGGCTTTATGCTTCATTCCTCTACAATTGCAAAGGACGGCAAGGCTTACATATTTTCGGCCGACAGCGGCACCGGAAAATCAACCCATACCTCACTTTGGCAGAAATACCTGAGTGATGTGACTATGATAAACGACGACAAGCCTGCAATTAAGCTTGATAACGGCGTTTTTTATGCCGTAGGTACGCCTTGGAGCGGTAAACACGACCAAAATGCAGATATCGCGGTGCCGATAGGCGGCTTTGTTGTTTTGAGCCGAGGCAAGGAAAATAAAATCCGACCTGCCAAACCGTTTGAAACGGTACCGTTTATAATGCGGCAAACCGTTTTCCCTGCAAAACCCGAAAACACTGAGCTGTTGAGTGAGCTTTTGGATAAATTTTTAACAACGGTTCCGGCCTTTCATCTCGAATGTGACATAAGTGAGCAAGCGGTACAGACCTCGTATGAGGCTTTGACCGGTAAAAAATACATAAAAGGAAATTAGATATGGCAGATTTCATTGAACAAAACACACCTATTTCCTCTGAACCGAAATTCACCGACGTTATTGTCGG
>CAJGBX010000041.1 GCA_904501685.1 Clostridiaceae bacterium | reverse complement strand
GATTTGAATAACTACTGTGCAAACTATGGTCTGATTACCAAAAGTGATGTTCCGTTGCTTTTGAGTGATTTGATAGGAGCGTCGATGTACTTTGATGACGAGATACGGTTTATTACAGCCCACAGGGTGTGGTCTGATTGGGCGGTCTGGTGCCGAACCGATATTTATGATTCGGTTGTAGAAAAAATTAATAATTATGAGCTAAACCGCTATTGCTATAGTTACAACTATTATGACGGAGACAATGAGGAGTTTCGCTATAGGTATGTTCTTCTGTCCGAAGCTGCATCCAAGGTTTTGCAAAACACTTTGGCAGGTGAGGGTATAGAGCTTGACGGCTGGGATAAAAACGATATTTCTTTGGAAGAGATTTATTTGTGTGATGAGTCGTTGATGTTTTTAAAATCCACCGACAGCATTGCACTTGCAGCGGATAATGGAAGGTATTCATTTATTATTGAAATGTTGGATGAGCAGGGTCAGAAGTTAAAAAAGTATCCTTTAACCTCTGAAAATGCTGAAATAATTAAGGCAGAGCTGGGCTTGGCCGATTATGATTATGAATATTAGATACAACAAACAACCGGCAGTATCATTCGATACTGCCGGTTGTTTGTTACGGACGGTCTTTTTTTAATTTGTTCAGCTTCGGTACAACACCCTCGCCGAATTTGTCGGGATGGTGCATAATATTCTCCGACGGCAGACCTTGTGTAATTGCGGGAAAGTCGCAGTCGGTGGCATTTGAGGGTTGGATTTCATAGGTGCCGTAGGTATTAACCATTTCCTCAGGCGTATTCGGTGTCGGGTCCCAAGGTACCGCCGACGGATTATCAGGCACGTGGAAATTTTCTGCGGTATGCAATTTTTCTGTGTTCTTGTTTAAAAATTGATTTTCTGAATTAACGCCGGATTTCGAATTGTTCAGTTTATTCAAATTAATCATCTCCCGAAGATATTTTAACCGGCTTTTTTAAAAATAAAAAATCTGCCGAGAATTTTCTTCTCGACAGATTTTAAAACTAAATTATTTATTATTGTATTTGTCAATGCAATTCTTAATGCGGTCGATGGGATTGAGCAACGAGCTGATTGAGTTATCATAGTTGATAGTGTCAATTATGTATGCAACATACTTAGACATATCAACGCGTGTGTACCACTCACGCTCCATAAGGTCAGGCTTGTTATAAACAAGGTTGGTGGTGAAAATCTTGTCAATAAGACCGTCCTTATAATACTGGTCGAATTTATCATAGCCCTCAACAAACAAGCCGAAGGTGGTAAAGGCGAATACACGGTTGCAGTTCTTTGCCTTTAGCTGTGCGGCAATGTCTAATAACGAATCACCCGAGGAAATCATATCGTCAACGATAATTAAATCCTTACCTGTAACGTCGTTACCTAAGAACTCGTGGGCCTCAATCGGATTGCGTCCGTTAACAACAATAGAGTAGTTTCTGCGCTTGTAGAACATACCTAACTCTACACCCAAAACAGAGGAGTAGTAAATGCAACGCGACATAGCGCCCTCGTCCGGAGCAACAATCATCAAATGGTCGCGGTCAATCTTGACATCGGGAACGGCACGAAGCAGAGCCTTGATCATCTGATAGGTAGGCTGAACATTGTCAAAGCCGCCCAAAGGAATTGCATTACAAATTCTCGGGTCGTGAGCATCGAAGGTTATGATGTTCTTAACACCTAAGGCAGTAAGTTCCTGCAGAGCCATTGCACAGTCTAATGATTCACGTGCGGTACGGCGGTGCTGTCTTCCTTCATAAAGCATCGGCATAATAACGTTGATACGGCGAGCCTTACCACCCAAAGCGGCAATAACACGCTTTAAATCCTGGAAATGGTCATCCGGACTCATCGGTACGGTTTGTCCGTACATTTTATAGGTTACGCCGTAGTTAAAGCAGTCGCAAATAATATATGCATCAAGACCGCGGGCAGTGTGCTCAACAAGGCCCTTTGCTTCACCGGTGCCGAAACGCGGACACTGAGGGTGAATAACATATGTATGCTCCTCCGGCATACCTCTCCACTGCTGGAGATAGTAGTCTACCTTATCGGCAAACTCCTCACAGCCTCGCATTGCGATAATTGCCATATCGCCATAGGGTAGGTGTTTATAGGTTGCAGTTGTCATTTGATTTCCTCCAAATGTCGGCCTTAAAATCAAAAGCCGTAGTTTCGAAAATTTACATTTCTAATATACCACAAAGCTGACATTTATAAAAGGGTTATTTTGCATTTTTTTATATTTTTTAGCAACTTTACATAAACCGGTGCAGCATATAAACTAATTTTGTCGAATTTCGCCGTTTACGATTAGCTTATAATCACCCGAATGGAGAACCTTTGCCAATTGCTTGGTGTCTTTTATTCGGTTTTGGACAACAATACCGGTCGACCCTAATTGCGGCTCGGAAATTTTATGCAGGTCACTTCCGCAAATGAGCTTTAATTTATGATTTTTACTGAATTTCTCGGCCATATCATTACGGTTTTCAGAATGACCGAAGTTTAGCTCGACACCGTCAAAATACCGATAGTCCGGCATAAAGGTCGGCTCGGGATTATAGGCTCCGATTCTAAAGGGGTGTGCCGCCGACAGAAAACCCTCGTGCTGGCGAACGAATTTTGCAATTTGCTCAATGGTGAAGCTTTTAAATTTCGGCTCAGACTTCAATTCCTCGGGTGTTATGCCGTAAATAAGCACCTCTTTTGAAATGTTAGGCAGATAGGCTTCCTCAATCCCGAAAAGCACATCAAAATCCAAGCGCTCGCCCAAGGCTTTGCCGATTTTCCAGTCATTTTCATAGGCTTCAACAAATTCGTTCCAATCAAGCCTTCGGTCAACTGCCGTACTGCCGCGGTAAAAGTGGTTGGTTATAGCACAACCGGTGTAGCCCAGTTTCTTTAATTCCGGTATAATATCTTCAATTGTTGAGTGAGCACACCGACTGCAGGCAGAGGTATGAATATGCAGCTCGTATTTATACATAACCGAAAGCTCCTTTTATTTTAGCAAGGGGATATGCCAAAAGGTTTTTTATCTCCCGCTGTCTTAATTTAAGTCACATTTAATATAACATTTTAAAACCTGAATTTCAAGTGGGATAAAAACTATACCGTTATACCTTTAAAATTTTGAGTTTTTTATTGCCAAAATTATAATAGTTTGCTATAATAAAATAAATATATGTAAATTGAGAAAGTATGTAGATTTATACCTACTTTAGGGAGGATAATATGAAAGTAACACTTTTGACCCACACACCCGATCCTGAGTTGACGGTGGCTTCTGCCGCAAGGCTTTGCTATTCGCCGTCTACTATTGACGAGGTGCGTGAAAAGCTGACCCCCGAAAAAACGGCAAGCTTTGTTGATATGCTGTCCGAAATCGGTCACGAAAGCCCTATTGAGCACGCCTCGTTTACATTTGGAATTGAGGGTGTGTCACGTGCACTTCTGGCACAGATTACCCGTCACAGAATGGCATCCTTTTCGGTACAAAGTCAGCGTTATGTTGCCGAGGCTCAGTTTGAGTTTGTTACACCTCCTGAAATTGAGTCCGACCCTGAGGCCAAGGCACTCTTTTTAGAGGCAATGGCTAAGGACCAGGAGTACTACGACCGCTTGACTGAAGTATTAAAGCGCCGCCATAAGGCTGATATGATAAAGGACGGTATGGATGAGACCGCTGCCGACCGTACTGCTGAGAAAAAGGCTATTGAGGATGCCCGCTTTGTATTACCTAACGCTTGCGACACTAAAATGATTTTGACGATGAATGCAAGAAGTCTGCACAATTTCTTTAAGCACCGTTGCTGTAACCGAGCTCAGTGGGAAATAAGGGAGCTGGCTGCCGAAATGCTAAAGCTTTGCCGTGAGGCGGCACCCAACCTCTTTAAAAATGCGGGTCCTGCCTGCCTTAACGGTCCCTGTCCCGAAGGCAAAATGACCTGCGGACATATAAAAGAAATGCGTGAAAAATACGCAGTGAAAAGGGACTAATTAAATGGGTAAACTAATTGTAATTGAAGGACTTGACGGCTGCGGAAAGACGACTCAGGTAAGTCTGCTTCCCGAAAGGTTAAAGGAATTGGGATTTGATTCCAAGCTGATTTCGTTTCCGGATTATTCTGACCCGTCCAGCACCTTAGTCAGAATGTATTTAGGCGGTGAGTTCGGTGACAAGCCGGATGCCGTTAACGGTTATGCGGCATCGCTTTTCTATGCTGTTGACAGATATGCGAGCTATAAGCGTCATTGGGCAGATTATTATGCAAACGGCGGAATTGTGGTTTCAGGCAGATATGTTGAGTCGAATGCATATCATCAAATGTCAAAATTACCTGAGAGCGAGTGGGAAAAATATCTTGACTGGCTTTACGAGACCGAGTATGAAAAAACCGCAATTCCAAGACCTGATGCGGTGATTTTTCTCGATATGCCGGTTGAGGTTTCTACTAAAATGGTGGAAAACCGCTATAGCGGTGACGAGTCTAAAAAGGATATCCATGAAAAGGACAATTCTTATCTTCTGGCCTGCCGTAAGGCCGCTTCCTTTGCCGCAAAAAAATGCGGTTGGAATGTAATTAACTGTGCCGACGGTGACAAGCCACGCTCGATTGAGGATATTTCGGACGATATCTTGAAAGTTGTGTTATCCGCAATAAAATAATTTTTCATTTTGGAGACTATATATGTATTACTTGTTTTTATCTCAAGGCTTTGAGGAAACCGAGGCATTGGCAACCTTGGATGTTATTCGCCGTGCCGAGGAGGAAATATATACCGTAGGTGTAGGCGGTAAGGTTATAACGAGCTGTCATCAAATTCCGGTTGTGGCTGACGTTATGGATAGTGAAATCGCACCCGACAAGGACTGTGACGGTATTATTTTACCGGGCGGTATGCCGGGTACACTTAATCTGGAAAAAAGTCCGCTGGTTCAGCAGTTTATTGATTACTGTGTTGAAAATAAAAAAATGATTGCCGCTATTTGCGCCGCACCCTCTATTCTCGGACATAAGGGACTGTTAGAGGGCAAAAAGGCGGTTTGCTTCCCGGGTTTTGAGGAGCAGCTATCAGGTGCCGAGGTGCTTGATTCGGCGGTTGTGACCGACGGTAATATTATTACTGCCTGCGGCGCCGGTGCCGCATTGAAATTCGGTCTTGAAATCGTAAAGTATATTCAAGGCGAGGCCGCCGCAAAGCATTTTTGGAAGGCTATGCTATGCGACCGATAGACATAAGACAGTATAAGCAGGAGCTGCGGGCTTCGATAAAAGAGGCTCGCAAGAATATGGACCCGGAGGAAAAGCAGCGGCTTGACAGTGGCATTGCGCGCAACGTTCAACGGCTTTATCAGTACCGCTCCGCCAAGACGGTTTTGGTATACGTTTCGACGGTTATTGAGGTTGACACCTTTAAAATAATCGAAAACTGCTGGCGTGACGGAAAACGGGTGGCAGTACCGAGATGTATTGACGGTACACGGCTTATGGATTTTCATTATATCACTTCGTTTGACGATTTAAAGCCGGGGGCATTCGGAGTTTTAGAACCGGACGAGGCCTTGCCTGTGGTTGAGGATTTTACCGGATGCTTAATGCTGCTGCCGGCACTGTCGATTGACTATTTGGGCTACCGCTTAGGCTACGGCAAGGGCTATTATGACCGCTATATGTCAAGGTTCTCGGGCTCTTGTGCCGGTATTTGCTATTCCGAATATATCAGGCGTCATATGTACCACGGCAGGTTTGACCGTCCGGTTGACGTTATTGTGACCGAAAAGTGGATTAAGGACGTGTCGGGTCGCAGGGAAACTCAGCGTAGAAAGTTTTCACGTCAGTTTTAATATTTACCCAGCTTTAAATGGAGGTAAAAAATGAAAAACGATATTTTCAAAATCGGCGATGAAGCCGATTTCTTGAAAAATAATACATATTCTAACGAAATCGAAGATGACGGGGATTTTAAAATTTCAAAATCCTCTAAGGTGTCCTCGTATGATAATAACGAGGGTATTCTTGACGACAGCCGTCTTTCGGACGACTTTATTATCGGTCAGGACTTTTTTATTGACAGTACTGTTGCCGATGAAATCGAAGAGGTAAAGCCAAAAGAGCCTCAAAAGAAAAAGCGTAAAAAGCGTAAGAAAATGACGGCTGGACAGGGCTGTCTTATGTCGGTTATTTGGATGGCGGCAATACTTATTGTTTCAATCAGTGCCGCTTCAATGATACTTTATTTCGGTATGGATTATTTGGGCGTCAGCCTGGATACCGACTCTGCCGAGGAAAACATTGAAATTGTTGTTTTAGAGGGTACAAGTGCCAAGCAAATCGCTGAAATGCTGGAGAAAAAGGGTGTTATTGACAGTCCGCTTTTCTTTAGATTTTACGCAAGTCAGGGTGGTTATGCACCTAAATTCCGCGACGGTATTTTTTATTTCAGCAAACAGGACAGTTATGAGGATATAGTTGATAAGCTAATCAAGCAGGGTACTCAGGCAAGTCAGATCAAGGTCACCATTCCCGAGGGCTATGATATTGATAAGATTGCCAAGCGGCTTGAGGAAAACAAGGTTTGTACCGCCTCACAGTTTAAAGCCGCGGTAAACGAGGCTACTTATGAAAAATACGGCTATGATTTCTTGAAAACCATAAAGCTGGAGAATCAGGGTGTGCACTACCGTCTTGAGGGTTATTTATTCCCTGATACCTATTATTTTTATCAAACCAACAACAAGACCGGCGCCGAGCAGGCTATCAAAAAAATGCTCGATAACTTTGATAAAAAGGTTACCGTAGGCTTAAGAGCTGAAATTCAGCGAGCAGGAAGAAGCTTACACGATGTTATAACTATGGCTTCGATTATCGAAATGGAAGCTTCGGTGGCAACTTACGAAACCAAGCAAAAGGTGTCGGCGGTCTTCTGGAACCGAATTGACAATTGGGGTGAGCAGGCATATCTGCAGTCCGACCCGACCACAAAATATGCCTACAATACCGAAAGGTACAACACCTATAAAGCCAAAGGCTTGCCGCCGGGTGGCTACTGTAACCCGAGTATTGATGCAATAAAGGCGGCAATTTATCCTAAAGAGGGCAGTGCAGATTATTTCTTCGTGACCGATAAAAATATGAAGTTCTATTTCTCTAAAACCAATGAAGAGCATAACAGTGTTATTAAAGAGCTTAAGAACAAGGGAATGTGGGTTGAACCTTAAAAATGACAGAAAATTTATTAAAAAAACCCGAGCTGCTTTGTCCCTCGGGCGATATTGAGCGTTTAAAGGCGGCGGTTGATTTCGGTGCGGATGCGGTATATTTAGCCGGTGAGGAATTCGGTATGCGTACTGCCGCAACCAATTTCGGCGAGGACGATTTAAGAAAAGGTACCGCCTATGCTCACGAAAAAGGGGTAAAGGTTTTTGTTACCTGCAATACTCTGCCACATAATGATGAAATTCCGAGGCTGCCTGCATTTTTGGAACTGCTGGCTGATATCGGGGTTGACGGAATCATTGCTTCGGATATCGGTACAATGGGCTTGGTCAAAAAATATGCTCCCAAGCAGGAGTTGCACGTTTCGGTGCAATCAGGTATCGTGAATTACGAAACGGCCAATGCCTTTTACAATATGGGTGCTAAGCGCGTGGTTGTTGCTCGTGAGCTTTCGTTGGACGAGATTGCCGAAATCAGGGCAAAAACTCCTAAAGAGCTTGACATTGAAGCCTTTTGTCACGGAGCAATGTGTGTTTCCTTTTCGGCAAGGTGTCTTCTGTCCTCGTATATGACGGGACGTGACGCTAACCGAGGGGATTGCGCGCAGTCCTGTCGGTGGAGCTATTCCTTAATGGAGCAAAAGCGTCCGGGACAGTATTTTGATATTACCGAAACCGATAAGGGAACCTATATTCTTAATGCGAATGACCTCTGTATGGCGGCTCATATCGGTAAAATGATTGAGGCCGGTGTGCATAGTTTTAAGATTGAGGGCAGAGCTAAATCGCACTATTATACCGCCGTTACGGCAAATGCGTATAGAGGTGCAATTGACAGCTGTCTTGCGGACCCTGAAGCACCGGTGCCTGACTGGGTTTTGGGTGAGCTTGAGAAAATCAGCCACCGTCCTTATTCTACCGGATTTTATTTCGGTGTGCCTAAGGCTGAGCAAACCTATTTATCGGCCGGCTATATTCGGGATTACTCGGTTGCGGGTGTGGTTAAAAATTGGGAAAACGGTGTACTATCGTTAGAACTTAAAAATAAGTTTTTAAAGGGTCAGGAGCTGGATTGTCTTCAGCCAAAGCAGGAGCCGTTTATTTTGAAGGCTGATGAAATGTTTGATGATAAGGGTAACGCCATTGATTCGGCGCCTCATCCGATGATGACGGTTAAAATTCCCTGTGAGCGTCCGGTTGCCGTCGGCTCGCTTTTAAGAATGAAGGCTGAAATTTGATTAAATCATCCTATTTGTTGCAAAATAAATAGGGTGATTTTTTATGTCTTCATATTATAAAAGAGCGTTGGTATGCTTTATGTGTATTTTAATTGCAATGCTTGTGTGCTCGGCTCGGGTTATAACGGTAGCAACCGATACTAAGCTTAGTGAGGCGGCTGTAAAGCAATCGACCAAAAGCATAACGGTGGCTTTAAGCCGAGGTGAAATAGTTGACTGTAACGGACGGTCACTTACCTCAAACGGCTATACTGCCGCAACCGTCGTTTTGCCGACCGACTATGCCTCAGTGCATTTAAGTGAAATGCTCAAAGGAAAAGAGCTGACCGATTCTATAAATAAATTAAGGCAGGGGCAAAGTGTTACGGTATGGGGTAAGCAACCGGCAACGAAGGGTAGCTGGCACACGTTTTTTGTGCCGATAAGGTACGGCAGTCTTACCCATGTTTTGGGGTATACCGACAGTGAGGGGCACGGAGTTTCGGGGCTTGAAAGGTATTATGACAGTCTGCTTTATACCGATGAAAAATATAGTATCAGCTATACCGCCGACCCTCGGGGGCGGATGCTTTTAGGAATGGAATTTACGGTTAATGAGCCAAAGCCTTCGGGGGAAATAACTTTAACGGTTGACAGTGATATTCAAGATGTTACTGAGCAGGCTATGTTAGAGGTTGAGCGTGGTGCGGCGGTAGTGCTTGAGGCTAAAACCGGTAAAATCAAGGCTGTCTGCAGCCGCCCAAACTTTGACCCTGAAAATTTAGCCCAATATTTAAACGATGCAAATTCACCGTTGATTAACCGGGCAGTTTACTCATATAATGTCGGTTCGGTATTCAAGCCGGTCATTGCCGCTGCGGCCATTGAAAATGGACTTTCCGACTACCGTTACAGTTGCACCGGAAGTGTAACGGTAGGGGATGTAACCTTTAAGTGTCATAAAATAAGCGGTCACGGTGAACTGGGTATGAAGGAGGCTATTGCACAGTCCTGCAATACGTATTTTTATACCTTGGCAGAATATTTGGGCGCCGAAAAAACCTTAAATACGGCGTCGGTGTTTCGATTCGGTCAGGAACTCAACTGCAACGGCGGATTGGTTTCGGCCAAGGGCAGTATACCGAGCCTCGAAAAGCTTAATACTTTGCCGGCAGAGTTGAGTAATTTCAGTATCGGTCAGGGAGATTTAATGTTAAGTCCGATAGCATTGTCTACTTTATACTGTGCTATAGTAAATAACGGTGAGTACCGTTTGCCTTATCTGGTGCAAAAAACACAAGTCGACGGCAAATCACAAGTCTTTGAACCGTCATTACCGACCGTGGCCTTCAAGAAAAGCACCGCTGACACCTTAAAGGAGTATCTTAAAAATGCTCTCGAAAACGGTACAGGAAGTGCGGCCTTTAGCGAGGGTATTTCGGCAGGTGGTAAGACAGGTACTGCTCAAACCGGCTGGAGGGAAAACGGACGCAGAGTTTTAAACGGTTGGTTTTGCGGATTTTTCGAGGGCAAAATCACCGATTATGTTATAGTGATAGTTAAGGAGGATGTAAAGTCAGGCTCGGCCGACTGTGCACCGATTTTCAAAAAAATTACCGAGAATTTGAAAAGTTTCGGGTTTTAATGATTGCAACGGCGACTAAATGGTGATAAAATGAGTGTTAGAAAATTTTTGGGGATGAAAAAATGACAGATTTGGAAAAGGCACGAGAGTTTTTCAAGGGTGACTTATATGCGACCGATACCACCGGTATTGTAATAGAAGAGGTTGGTGAGCATTACGCTAAATGCAGTCTAAGGCTTGACCGACGTCATATGAATGCAATAGGACATCCAATGGGCGGTGTGATGTATACCTTGGCCGATTTTACCTTTGCGGTTTCGACCAATCTTGATTCAGAGTGTGTTACGGTTACCACAGTCAGTCAGATTTGTTATTTAAGTGCTGTTAAAGGTGATACGCTTTTCTGCGAAAGCAGGGTATTAAAGGACGGTAAAACCACCTGCTTTTATGAAATGACGGTGACCGATAATCTCGGCACCAAGGTTGCGGTTATAACCACTACCGGTGCTCATTTGTATAAGTAAAACAAAAAAGCGGAGATGTGTATAACACATCTCCGCTTTATGCAATTCAGAATT